>NZ_SSXS01000007.1:132465-190698 GCF_004832235.1 Methylophaga sp. SB9B | reverse complement strand
TCATGCCGTTTGATGGCTTTGATGATTTGTTCTTCGCTGTAACGTTTTTTCATTTTGAGATCTCCAACTCCCATATTTTATTGGAAATCTCATCAATGTCATGGCACTAAATTTGGGGGAAAGGTCACTAGTAACCGTCTCCACGGTGCATTATCAACTGGCATTGTCCTTGCGTTAATTGCTGGTAGACAGCTTCAGCGCTTAAACCATCAATAGGTTAGCGCTTAACTTATCAGGAGACCTACCAATGCAAAACTCATCAACACAAGATAGAAACTCCCTGCAGGGCAAAAAAATTGCGTTTCTCGTTACCGACGGCTTTGAACAGATCGAATTAACGACGCCCTGGGAGCAAATCAAACTTGCGGGCGCCGAAGCAGAATTAATAGCTTTGGAAGAAGGCAAAGTCCAGGGCTATCACCATCTAGACAAAGGCGATGCGTTTCAGGTGGATAAAAGCGTCGCTGATGTATCGGCCGACGATTATGATGGTCTAGTACTGCCTGGTGGTGTAGCCAACCCGGACGCATTACGCACCGATCAAAATGCAGTTGAGTTTGTCCGTGCTTTTTTCACCGAACAAAAGCCTGTGGCAGCTATTTGCCATGCCCCCTGGACACTAGTAGAAGCAGACGTACTTGATGGGAGAACACTTACATCATGGCCAAGTCTTCGTACTGATATTCAGAATGCAGGTGGCAACTGGGTAGATCAGGAAGTGGTGGTGGATCAAGGGCTAGTAACCAGCAGAAAACCAGATGATCTCGAAGCATTCTGCAGCAAAGCAATTGAAGAATTCGCCGAAGGCAAGCATTAACGCCAGCGGGCTTGATTAGCCGGATTCAAGATCGAAAGGGGGCGGGTTTATTTTAGTTAATTAAATAAATCTGCCTTTTTTAAGTTAGTTTTCTCGTTCCCACGATCCTGCGTGGGAAAGGACTTATAGAATTTGCGAAACCCAAAAATCTCCTGAAGATTGTAACAATCGTAGCTTTGATTGATTCTGAACTTATGGATTACTAGTAGGGTGAGTCCCCGCTAATAGACCTGCAACACTGAGGTCTTCGTCGATATCCGGCCAATGAATTCCTTCACCATCGCCAAGTAGCTCCCAGTTTGCAAGTTTTTCTGAAGATGCAGAAGATAATCGGGGGAACCAAACCAATGGTGCCGATACGGTGCGACCATCAGCTAAGTCAACTACAATGGCTACATCAGTGAAGTGAACCTTAACTGCTTGAGGATGAAGCTCAACTGCCAAAGTACTCATTCCAAACCTCCATAAAAGTTTCTCTATTTTGCATAACCAATTCTTCAAGTTTTCTAAGCTCTTTTGGCGAGAAATGTATTGAACTAGCCAATGTCACAGGTCTCAACCAAAATTTAGCCAACATTCGCTCTCTCTGAATATGTATATGGGCTGGCTCACCGCTTTCATTACTATAAAAGAAAAATCTGTATGGCCCGATCCGCATTATAGTTGGCATATTCATCCTTAACTATTTATTTAGCTCAAATCCATTGATACTTTTTAATGAGGCTGTTGACCTCATAATAATTATTAGTGGGCGGCCTTTCAATTCTAGATTTCTTTAATCACCCTTGCTGGATTGCCACCAATCACCACGTTGTCACCAAAACTTTTTGTAACGACAGCACCCGAAGCAACCACAACATTATTACCTAGAGTCACACCTGGATTAATCGTTACGTGACCACCAATCCAGCAGTTATTTCCTATGGATACTGGTTTACCATACTCTAAGCCATTATTTCTTTTAATCGGGTCTATGGGATGTGTTGCGGTATAAATCCCCACCTGAGGTCCTAAGAAACAATTATCACCGATTCTAACTTCTGCAACGTCTAGGATAACGCAGCCAAAGTTGGCATAAAAATTTTCGCCAACGTGTAAATTCACGCCGTAGTCGCAGTTGAAAGGTGACTCAATATGAATCGAATGACCCGTACTTCCAAATAATGATTTTATTATTTCATCTCTCTCATCCGCGTCACTAACGCTGGTTTGATTGAGTTTTTCAGTAAGCAAGCGAGCCTCAAGACGTAACTTCAAAAGCTCATCGTCATTCGGGTAATATAATTCACCTGAAATCATTTTTTCTTTTTCTGTCATATATTTAATGGTGTCTGACCCTTTTGATTACTTTGGTTGAAAAAGAAACGAACTGCCTAAGAAGAAGCAGTAAACCTTCTATTTAATCGAGGGGCCAGACATTTTTGAATCTAAATAGGCAGTTTTTGTATTTCAAATGCGTCTGCCTCTTTGATTCCATACCATCCGCAAATCATAAACGCCTGAAAAAACCTTATCGGCACGTCAATTCCAGTTTGTTTTAGTAGGTGTTCAGTTTCTGTTGGTGAGATAACAGAAAGCATTTCGCGAAGTTGCATGGGCAGGTTCGCCAGTGATTCCGGAGTGGCTCCCATCATCGATTGCACTGCTTCCCAGTTTTTTAACATGAATGGAAATTCGGCTGAGTCCAAATCAAAGCTGATTTCAGTATTAACCAAAATGCCATTAGTTCGTAAGCGACTATACATTGCCTGATAAAAATTCAATCTGTCTTCACGCTTCACGAAGTGGGCAACCAGAACACTTAACACCGCATCAAAGCTTTCACCTTCAGGAGCGTCATCAACGTATCCATGAATCAGTTCACAGCGATCCTGCACGCCAGCTTCGGCGAGCCTTTCACGGCAAACATCCAGCATACCGATAGACGGGTCGACGCCAACAAATGTCCATTGAGGAAATGATTTGGAAAGTGAAATTATCTCGGCGCCTGTGCCAACACCTACACAAAGAATGCGTGCCTGAAGTGGAGCATTTTTTAAAATAAGCCTAATCAGAAAATGCATATTATCGGCAATGGGGGCCAACGGCAGGTTTCGCTCGTCATAAACCATTGCACCATTTGTAAAATGGTCGATCACAGGGGAGTTGGAGTTCATTCTAAAAGCTCCTGCTAAATTTTGATGATTTATTCGTTTGATGAGGTTTAAATATGTGCTGTGTAAATAGGGTAGAGGTTGAGACTTTTCAAGGGTGAATGACCCCTTTGGTTTTTAACTTAATGTGTTGTCAGAAAAATACTCTTCAAACACTCTGCCCCCTCTGATCCTCTTATGTTTTACCGGGGGGAGTGGAAATATACTGTCATTTCCTCATCTTCAATGATTGCGTAGCTTCGGACCACTCCTAATTTTTTATTAATTTGATTATGTTTTATGAATTCTGTTGAAAAATCTTCTTTATTCAAATTGATGCTATATGAGGTTTGGGGATAACAAGCTCCAATGGGGTTGTTGGCTAACATTATCAGATCGTTTTGCTCCATGGTTTTTGACTCCATAATCACAAAACTCTTAATGCCAGAATGCGATATGAGGGGGACGGAGAAATGGGCAATTTTATACTCAAATTTGGATACCCCTTTACGACGAAAGGTTTCTAATACATCTATTACCTTACTTTGACATTCTTCTACAAGAGGAAAAGTGACTACTACCTTTTCACTATCAGAACATCCCATGATCTGAACTATTAAAAAGCTAAAAATTAGCCATTTATTTAATTTAAGTGTTTTTTTCATGGTCATAATCTAAGCCTTTCAAATATTGTTGTTACATGGACTTCTCAGCGAACAAATTTGTAACCTTCATGTGACAAACTAGGGGTATGGGGCAGGGTGCCCCTTTGATTTTTTCAATTAGGTGGAATTTATTTCTTTTAGTTTTTCCACATACGATTTGACTGACCACCACTTGAGCAATAGAAGTATCAGGAAAAAGTTAAAAAATATATTAAGTGGCATTTTGAAATAATAGAAAGCTTTGGAACTGTTAATTTTGAAGTTCCATAGTAACTTTGAAAGTAGGGAGATTAGAAAAAGTATCAGTACATGGAAAATTCCATTAATTCCTGTCACTGCATATACAAAGAGAAATATTGCAATTGATAGAACCATCCCAATTAACACTTCCTTGTCCAAGATATATCCTTTAATCTATTTAAAAAATAAACTCAGTTGAAGGATTTAAATTTCTAAAACTTTTCAAGTTGGCTGAGCCCTTGATATGTCATTTCCCTAAAGTTACTGCTCCCTAAAGCTTAAATAGGCTCTCAAATAGTGCCTGCAGTTTATTGTGTCCCAGACTATTCATTAGCGCCACGTTTCGTATTGGAACTTGATCGACATCAGGATATTCCACAATAGCTCGCTCAAGACTCGCCTCCCGAATAAGATGCAACAAGGGGTAGGGAGAGCGGTTTGTATAATTCTCTGCATCGTCCGGATTTGTTCCACCAAATTGGTAATCTGGATGAAAACTGGCGACTTGATAGGTACCTTCCAGTCCCATATCCAAAAGGAGGTTATCGGCATTACTCAAAAACTGATTGTAGTCATAAAAGTCCTGCAAGACATCGGAGTGAATCAGCAGCGTAGTTTCAACTGACGGATCACTATTGAGCAGTTCCAGCTCGTCTTGCAGTGACATCAACAATTGCTCTTCCGTTATCGCTCTTGTGGTAGCAAAGCGCACCCGATTATTCAGCATCTCATACTTAGCAAATGGGCAAAGATTCATTTCCATCACAAAAGTGTTAACCCACTGCCGAACCGATAGAACAATTTCCTCGTCATTTCGGATTTCACTTGGTCGTGATAATTTCTTCATTGGTCTTTCATATATCGTCACCCAAAATCAAACATTCTGACTATATTGATTTTTTCTTGAATCCCAAAAGGGAGCGCCCCTTTTAACTGATTTTGTTAAAACCGGATTCTGGGATACAAGCTGCTACAAAAAGCTTACCAAAATCAGATAGTAGAATGCGGCTATTTCGTTTGGTACCTGTTTGGCGTCCGCCGCCATGCACTGGAGTCTCATTAATAACTGGCCATGTGATCAGCGACAACGATTCTAGGTGCGCATAGTAAATTTCAAACGCATCTGGATTTGCAAGTTTATCTTTAGGAATTGTACTACTCAAAACACGACGATTTTCAAATCGATTTCCCTGATAATTTAAATCCATTTGATCCGTAACTTCAAAATCACCTTTACTTAATTCATACATTAATAAAGCCTCATCAGGTGACAACTGCCCTATGATTTGAGCAAAAGAGGGATGTACTTGAGAAATACTATTCTTATCCATTGCTTTAATTAATAACTCTTCAAACATATCCCACAGCGGATTGTTTAAGTCGATATACTTCATTCGCTCAATGCAAACTGATGTCAGTTCTGCTGGAGGTTGAACTTGGTCTTCTTTAACTACTCTTTTATTTAAGTTCTTTAAAAAAAATTCGAATCGGTCTTGAAAAGATGCTGCGAGTTGTAATGGTGCCAAAATCAACCGAGCACTCTTAACTAAATCAGTTCCAATTTTACTGACTTCAACAAGGGGAGAAGACAGCCCATCATCATAGATTTTTTCAACAACTTTAGAGTTTGATAATTTCTCTACTATTTCCAATTCTTCTTTCATTATTTGCCTCGAACTTCAGTGATAACCTAATAGAACATTAATGAAGCCGTTGGCCTCATAATTGTTATTAGAGGGCTGTCATATAATTCTGACTTCGTCTAACCCAGAATATCTAAATAATTAAATTATATATACTAAAATAAATGGGGTCCGATACCATTGATTGTTGTGAAGTGAATTTCAATAAATAGGAATTTCAATCGACTCTGATCCCTATGATCCCGCAATCGTGTCTAGCCCCTCTGAATACCGTGAACTTGCCGCATGTTAGATCTCATTTTTATAAACAAGGTAACTAGCCTCACTGAGGCCTTTCAAGATAGTTGAGGTTAACTCTCCCGCTTCCCATTCTACTTGTACCTCGTAGGGAAGAAGATCGTTTAGTTCAGCAGACCAAACATCGCTGAATCTAAACCAAGTAGACATCCCATCAGATTCATCAAGATTGGGTAGCAGAGTAATTGCCACATCTAAATCACTATCGTCGCGGTTTGTGCCTCTGACGCGGCTACCAAAGAACTGCACCTTTTCGATTTGAGGTTTCTTTGCAGCCCAACCATTGACTACTTTTGCAGTTTCTTCTAGTGTCAACTCAGTTCCTTTGAAGTCTAACGACCTAAGCGGCGAGCGCCGTTTTTTGGCGTCCGCTACCTTTGATTGTCACGGCTAAATACTTGACGTATATCGTAAAGTTCAAATGATTCACTCACCTGACGAATATGATCAAACGCTTCATTGATACTTGAAAACCTTAGAAGAGGAAACGTTTCATCCTTGCTAATTTTGGGGTTACACCAAGTATTTGTCTTTGTAAACACTACGTGCCTTCGACATACGAATGGCCTAGCCTCGTAAATTGAACAGTTTCCTTCTTTGAGAAATGGGCATGGAGAACCATGAAAATCCTCTTTAGGTAAGAACTCCTTCCTTCTCTTTTTCTTGGCATATTTTTCAATGTGAGCGATTTCGACCTCACTTACCGTTACTGAATAGTGGCAACAGTCCGAGCAGCCTTTTTTGCAAGGAGTGTATTTCGACGCATACCCATAAAGCTCATTCATGAACAAGTACAGAGATTCGAGCTTTTTGCTGGGGTTTGTTTTGGATTGTTCGATTTTGTCCGCAAATCGATCCTCTCGTTCGGAAAGTCGAGAGGGAATATTCTCTGTCAAGCGATCAAGATTATCTTGGGCTGACCGCCTTTCCTCATCTAGATGCATTTCTCAATCCTTTGCTTGTCTAACGTGTGGTTTGGTGGCGGAGGCTTTATTACGTCTCAATAAACGAAGCGAAAATTTCTCGTTAAACTCACGGAGCACTGGTGAAAACCAAAGCTTTATTTGGGTATGCTTTGCGAGGTTTTCTTTCCTAGCTTAAACGTTAATCCCGGGTAGTTTTCTCCTTCAAATGCTTGTAAGTCACCAATGGGGTTGAGTTCCATCGACTGTGTATGAATTCAATTCGTTTCTGACCTTTGTCCCCCTATGAAGCAGCTTGCTATTTTTTTATGGGGTTGAAACTTTCATAATACCGCTGAATCTCTTTTCGTATTTCTTGAACGGCTCCCTGAAGCTCAGTAATCCCCAAGCCATTCTTACTCATAATTGAAACTATGTCGTTATGTATAAAACTTTTATTTTCGTCAAAGTTGCTCCAGCGTTTTCCTTTAGTAAGATCTTCTTGATATTGTTCTATGACTGTAATGTATGCTTCTAAAGTTGAGTTCAAGCGATCATCTAAAAGAGTTACTATCTTCCTTCTGATTATTTCTGGGATAAATGGATCTGACTTTAGCCTTTCAACCATTGCAATCATCTCAATATGTTTCTTTGGAAGTGGAACACCATGAAACCCTTTTTCCTTGCTTAAAATTGCATGCTTATTTTCAAGCGCATATTTATGAATTTTCTCAAGGACTTCATTCAAAGTGTCATCTTTTGACCAATGATTCTCGGATGAGAAGTCAAACTCCTCCCAAAGTTCATCAGATAATAATGCTAATCGTTCCATTACCTTTTTTTGGTATTCGGTATTAACTGAGTTTAACAACCCATTTTTAGCTTTAACAAAAGTAAGAACTGCAACAACCGAGGCAGTGATATAAAAAATTATTTGAAAAATTTGTACTGCGATATCCATGCAGAACTCTCTCTAAAATTTAATAGTATGTTAATGATGTCTAAGGACTAACATACTATTAATAGGCCAATATCCTGAAATAAATGAATTAAAAAACCAGTAATAAACTTACTTTTCAAACTGCCTCTTCAACAAAACATACAAAGCCCCAGTCCCACCATCTTCAATCGTTGCACTACAAAATGCCAGTACGAAATTACTTTGTCTGAGCCAGTGATTGAGTTTGCTTTTTAAAACTGGTTTGTTATCACGTGAACCCCAGCCTTTGCCGTGAATAATTCGCACGCAGCGAATCTTTTCTTGCTGACATTGTTCAAGAAAGTGGGAGAGGGTGGGTTCGGCTTTGGCGAGGGTGAGGCCATGTAAATCGAGTTCGGCTTCGAGATGTACTCTGCCATTTTTGAGTTTGGCGAATTGGCGGTTTTGAATTCCGTCACCCCTGTATTCCAGATATTCTTCATTACCCACTGTTTCGGGGGCGAATAGGCTGGAAAACTCGCTGGTGTCATGGGTGAGTTCAGCTGCGGAGGGTTTTCTGACCTTTGGCGGCGGTGGTGGTTTTCGATGCACCAGGCGGTCGTGTTTGATCGGCTCGGCGTCGCTCATTTCATTGCGAAACAAGGAAAACTCGTCGTCATCATTTTTATTTTTGTTATCTGCCATGGCCGATGTTGCCTGATTTGATGCCGTTTGATGTGACCCATTGTGCCAGATGATGCTTGTGTAAAAAATCATTTTTAGTTTAGGATGATTTCCACTTGTCGGGGTGCCACTCTGATTTTTCAGAAATGGCTGAGATGAAACCCGTTGAACCTGAAGAGGCTAGAACCTCCGTAGGAAACAAGCCGGAATGCCGGTACGTCTGATTGTCTGACTGTAGCCGCCGTGTATCTCCATCACCTTGTTCGCGTAAGCGCAACGTCTTCATTTCCCCGACTTTTTTATTCAAAAAGGGGAAATCAGATGTCAGCAGCCAATCCAAAAGTTATTGATATTAAAGACCGTAGTGGCATTACTACTCAGCCATTACCGGGTTCTGAAAAAATCTATATTACCGGCAGTCGTGATGATATCCGGGTGCCATTTCGTCAAATTTCTCTCACTGATACACCGAACCGTGATCCCAATTTGCCGGGTGAGCCGAATGCGCCGGTGATGGTATACGACACTTCTGGTATTTATACCGATCCCACTGAAACAATCGATCTGGAAAAAGGCTTAACGCCGATTCGTCAGCAATGGATTGAGGAACGCGACGATACCGAAGTATTACCGGCGTTCAGTTCCAACTTTACCCGTGATCAGGATGGTCTGGAATTTGATATTCCGCTGTTCACCAATCGTCGTCTGCCACGCAAAGCCAAACCGGGTAAAAACGTCAGCCAGATGCACTATGCGCGTCAAGGATTGATTACCCCAGAAATGGAATATATCGCTATTCGTGAAAGCATGGGCCGTGCAGCGTTGCAGGCAAAAGGCGAGTTGCCAGCCGATAAACCCAATCACATCACCCCGGAATTTGTCCGTAAAGAAGTCGCTGAAGGTCGGGCGATTATTCCAGCCAATATCAATCACCCTGAAGCTGAGCCGATGATTATCGGTCGTAATTTTCTGGTGAAAATCAATGCCAATATCGGTAACTCTGCCACCACATCATCGATTGAAGAAGAAGTCGAAAAAATGGTCTGGAGCACTCGTTGGGGTGGCGACACGGTAATGGATTTGTCGACTGGTAAACATATTCACCAGACACGTGAATGGATTATCCGTAACTCACCCGTGCCAATCGGTACCGTGCCGTTGTATCAGGCATTGGAAAAAGTAAATGGCATTGCCGAAGATCTGACCTGGGAAGTCTTTCGCGACACGTTAATTGAACAGGCTGAGCAGGGCGTCAGTTACTTTACGATTCATGCCGGTATTCGTCTGGCGCATATTCCACTGACGGTAAACCGCACCACCGGTATTGTCTCGCGTGGCGGTTCGATTATGGCGGCCTGGTGTCTGGCACATCATGAAGAAAGCTTTTTGTACACGCACTTTGAAGATATCTGCGAAATCATGAAAGCCTACGATGTGTCGTTCTCGCTGGGTGATGGTTTACGTCCGGGTTCACAGGCGGATGCCAATGATGAAGCGCAGTTTGCTGAACTGCGTACTTTGGGTGAATTAACCCATATTGCCTGGAAACATGATGTGCAGGTAATGATTGAAGGGCCGGGTCATGTGCCAATGCACAAGATCAAGGAAAACATGGATCTACAATTGGAAGTCTGCCACGAAGCACCTTTCTACACCTTAGGGCCTTTGGTCACTGATATTGCACCGGGTTATGACCACATTACCTCAGGCATCGGTGCGGCGATGATTGGCTGGTTTGGTACGGCGATGCTGTGTTATGTCACACCGAAAGAGCATTTGGGCTTACCAAATAAAGATGACGTTAAAGTCGGCATTATTACCTACAAAATTGCAGCCCATGCAGCGGATTTAGCCAAAGGGCATCCGGGTGCAAATGAGCGTGATGATGCGATTTCCAAGGCACGTTTTGAATTCCGTTGGGAAGATCAATTTAACCTCGGGTTAGACCCGGATACAGCACGGGCTTTCCATGATGAAACCTTGCCAAAACCGAGTGCCAAAGTGGCACATTTCTGTTCCATGTGCGGACCGAAATTCTGCTCGATGAAGATTTCACATGATGTGAAAGAAGCCTTTGCCGAGAAGTCGGAAGAGTTTAAGGCGGCTGGTAGCAAAATCTATCATCAGGTTTGATTGGACCGGATTTAGAGCAAGATGAAGCATTATCTGATTATCGGCAGTGGTCTGATTGGACGCCTGACAAGCTGGCGTCTGATTCAGGCCGGTCATGCCGTGACGATTCTGTCATCAGACGATAAAGCCGGTACCGACAGTGCCGGTTTTATTGCAGCTTCAATGATCGCGCCATTTACCGAAGCGGTAACAGCAGATCGGTCCATTCGTGATCTGGGTATTCAAAGTCAGCTGCTGTGGGATAAATGGCTGGCTGATTTGGATAAGCCGGTGTTTTATCCAAAAACCGGAACACTGGTGGTGGCACATGAAGGTGATAAAGCCGAATTAGCACGTTATCAGCGTCGTGCGGGGCATATTCTGGATGCTTCTGATTATCAGCAGATTGATGCTCAGCAGTTACAGAATTTATCACCCGAACTGGCCGAAAACTTTCAGTCAGCATTGTATTTTCCAGAAGAGAGTTGTCTGGATAATCGTCAGTTTTATCAGCAGGTCGGTGAATTTCTGACCAAGCACGCAAACTGGCAAACCATTGAACCGATTGAAACGTTAACTAACGCCACATTGGAACAGCTGTGCCAGCAAATGCTTGGGCATTCGCTGGATAAATTTACCTCGGTGATTGATTGCCGGGGTAATGGCAGCAAAGTTGATTTGAAAGACTTGCGTGGGGTTCGCGGTGAAGTGCTGCGTGTTTATGCACCGGAAGTGAATCTGCAACAGTGCGTACGGTTAATGCATCCACGTTATCCGCTCTATCTGGCACCACGCCCTGACCAGCAATATGTGATTGGCGCAACGGTGATTGAATCGGAAGATCGGTCGCCGGTCAGTGTGCGAAGTGCCATGGAATTGTTATCCGCGCTTTACAGCATTCATAAAGGTTTTGCCGAAGCTCGGGTGTTGGAAATGCGCGCCCATTGTCGACCGGCATTGCCCGATCATTTGCCAACCATTCGCCAGCAGGAGTGGGGTTATCAAATCAACGGGCTTTACCGGCATGGTTATTTGCTGGGGCCGGTCATGGTCGACCAATTACTGACAAAACTATCAGAACAAACAGATTCGGGAGTGCGTTATGCAAGCTGAGTCAATTCAACCCATTTCACTTATTTTGAATGAACAGCCAGTGGAAACCACAAACTTTAATTTGCAGGTTTTTCTGGCTGAACATAGCTGGACAGAAGGCCGATTTGTGGTGGTGATTAACGACAATATTATCGCCAAATCGGCACATCCAACCTATCAATTATCAGCAGGCGATCGCATTGATGTGCTGTCGCCCATCAGTGGAGGCTGACATGCAGGCATCTGACTGGACCGTATACGGGCAAACGCTCAGCAGTCGTTTATTTATCGGCACGGCGCTTTATCCTTCACCACAAGTGATGTGTGATGCCATCAAGGCTTCAGGAGCACAGGTAATTACCGTGTCACTGCGTCGGCAAAGTGCCGGGCAAGCCAATAGCGGCCAGCAATTCTGGAATATGATTGAAGCGCTGGGCTGTCACTTATTACCCAATACCGCGGGTTGTTACAGTGCGGCCGAGGCGATTAAAACAGCCCATATGGCTCGCGAGTTATTTGAAACTGACTGGATCAAACTGGAAGTATTGGGTGACAGCTTTAATCTACAACCGGATCCGTTTGCCTTGCTGGAAGCCACCAAAACCTTGATTGCCGATGGTTTTAAGGTGTTTCCATATTGCACCGATGATTTGGTGCTGTGTCAAAAACTGGCTGATGCCGGTTGTGAGGTATTAATGCCGTGGGGTGCACCAATAGGCACCGGTCAGGGATTATTGAATCCTTATGCTTTGAGAACATTAAGAGAACGCCTGCCGCAAATGACTTTACTGGTCGATGCGGGCATTGGTAAACCCTCTGATGCAGTGCAAGCAATGGAACTGGGTTATGACGGAATTCTGTTAAATACCGCGGTGGCCGAAGCACTGGAACCAGCGTTAATGGCCGAAGCGTTTAAACAATCCATCAATGCCGGACGCCTGGCGTTTGAAGCGGGCATTATGCCAAAACGTGAGTCCGCTAAACCCAGTACACCCACTTTAGATCAACCTATCTGGCAGCAACATGGCTGAGCAAAAACCTCAAACCGCAATCTTATTAATAGGTGGATTGGATCCACAAGGCTGTGCCGGACTGACGGCGGATATTCAAACGGTCAGTCATCATGGTTGTCATCCGGTGCCGTTAGTGACCTGTGTGACCGAACAGACCCAAAATGGTATGCGGGCGCTGAATCCGTTAACTGCTGAGAAATTTCTCAAGCAATACGAAAGCTGTATTGCTGACTTTGAAATCGCAGCCATCAAAATTGGTTTGATTCCAAACCTGGAGATTGCCCAGGCGATTGAACGAATTGTGACAATTCATGATGTGCCGGTGGTGATGGATCCGGTGATGGCAGCGACCAGTGGTGGAAAACAGGTTGCTTCAGACGTACTGGATTTTGTGCGTAAGTCAGTATTACCAAAGATTACTTTACTGACGCCTAATCTACCTGAGTTGAGCTTCATAACCGATAACCCGGATGGATCTCTTGAAAAACAGGTTCGCCAATTGATTAAAGAGGGATTATCAGTTGTCTGGTGAAAGGCGGACATGGCGATCAAAGTTTTGTTTCAGATTATTTTGCCAATGCTTTTGGGCAATTTTATTGTTACCAGCCAAGGTTGAAAAAAAATGTTCGTGGTACCGGTTGTGTGCTGGCGAGTAGTTTGGCGTGTTATCTGGCCCAAGGCGAAGATATCCGTGATGCGGTGATTTTATCGCGTAGTTATATCAATCGCGGTATTCGAGAATCACAGTCACTGGGCCCTTATCAGTTATTTTCTCATCAAAAGCAGCCATTTGAACTTCGTGATATTCCAAGACTGAGTTACACCCCGGATCTGATTGGCAAAAGCTTTAGTTTTCCGGAATGTCCGGATCGGCTGGGAATTTATCCGGTGGTCGATAGTGCGGATTGGGTTAATCGTTTATTAACTATTGGCATCAAAACAATTCAATTGCGTTTGAAACAAACCGATAACGCTTTTCTCAATGCAGAAATTGCCAGCGCGGTAGATATCTCGAATCAACATAGTGATATTCAGTTTTTTGTAAACGATCACTGGCGTATGGCGATTGATAATGGCGCTTACGGTGTGCATCTGGGACAGGAAGACTTGCATGATGCCGATTTGCTGGAAATTGAACAGGCCGGATTGCGGTTGGGTATTTCCACTCATTCGTATTGGGAACTGGCCAGAGCGTTAGCAGTAAACCCCAGTTATATTGCATTAGGGCCGATTTTCGAAACCGACAGCAAACAGATGCCGTGGCAACCACAGGGATTCGATCGCCTAGCTGAGTGGATAAGATTATTGGATGGTCATACGCCGCTGGTCGCTATTGGCGGGATTGATCTGCCACGAGCCAGTGCATTGCATAAAATCGGTGTTGGTTCAGTGGCAATGATTTCGGCGATTACCAAAGCAGCTGATTATCAGCAGGTCACGCATGATTTACTGTCTTTGTGGCAATAACGTTTCAGCGAATTAAACGTAATTCCGTACGACGGTTTTGAGCGCGACCCTCAGGAGTTTTATTACTCGCAATAGGCTTGTTATCTCGATAGGAATGCGTTTCGATAATGCCTTCGTCGATTTCAGCCTGTTCTATCAGAAAGGTTTTCACCACTTGCGCCCGTTTATCTGACAGTTCGGTATTGAGTTCTTTGCGACCAAAACTATCAGTGTGCGATTCGATAATGATGCGCGAAATACTTTCATCAACCTTGAGATACTCGGCCAAACGTTTCATGCGTTGTGAAGCACTGTTATCGAGAATGGCTTTTTCCGACTCAAAATACACGCTGAATTGCTGTAAATCGTTAAAACTATCTGGGTGCATTTTGTCAGAGCATTCCTGAAACTCGCGCATCGCTGGCAGAAATTGCACATTGGATAAAATTACGCTCACCGGTTGTGTGCTGCTTTGTGAAGCATATTGCAATTGAACGAATTGGCCTTGTTGCAATGCTGACAAGGCTTTTCTCGCCGCATTACCTTCCACCATAAATTCGCGTTGTCCATAAGTGACTGGCAAGGTCATTAATTTCTGACTGACTATATCGTTTTGCCAAGGTGTATTAATGATCACCAGTTCGGCACTGGATTGGGATGCGGGATGATCTTGAGTAGAAATCGACAGCTGCAGTGCCTCACCATTTTCACGATGAAAAACAGCCTGACCAAAATCTATCACCTCGTGTTTTAAGCTGCAGGACAGCGGAGATTGATCTATCTGCCAGTTTGCTTCATGTACGGCTGATTGATAGACCATGGCAGCCGCAGGGGACGAGGTAAAGGCTAAAAACAGTAAAAATTTCATTAATATTGGATTACGCTATGCACGTTAAAATTAGTCAGTAGAGAACGGCCATTTAGCGCAGTGAGTTCCATCAGAAATACACAGGCAACCACATTACCACCCAATAGTTGAATTAATTCGCAGCTGGCCTTGGCGGTGCCACCAGTTGCCAGCACATCATCAACAATTAAAATATTGTCATTTTCAACCACAGCATCGGTGTGAATTTCCAGACTGGTTTCACCGTATTCCAGTTGATATTCGACTTTATGAGTTGTATGCGGAAGCTTGCCCGGTTTGCGCAAGGGGATGAAACCGACACCCAACATTGATGCCGCAAGTGAACCAAAAATAAAACCTCGTGCTTCCATTCCTGCAACGGCGGTGATATTGGCATTTCGGTAGGGCGCAATCAGTAATTCAACGGCCTGACGCAGTAAGACGGGTGATTGCATCAATGGTGTGATGTCTTTGAACAAAATGCCGGGTTCGGGAAAATCTGCGATATCACGGATCTTGTTTTTTATTTCGTCCATCAAACACCTTATTTATTTGAGAAGGGATGGTCACCACCAGTATTATAACGACACCAATTACAACAACTGTAATGCAATTTCCCGGAAATATTTAGGAGTACAACATTTCGTGATTCACAGATGGCAGAGAGTACTGGTTATTGTTCTGTTTAGTTTTTTGACCGGTTGTTTCGGTTTTGGAGGCGGGAGTAAAGAGGCTGACGATATTCAGCCACGCTTTTATATTGTTGATGTTGATCGCGGTAATGTTGCCGCACAGTTTGCACAGAATCGTGTTTTACGTATCAAACCAATTCGTATTGCTCCGCATTATCGAACCGAAAATATCGTGTTTCGTGTGGGCGAGAGCGAATATCAACCGCAAGCAGGTCACGTGCTGCTAACCGATCCACAGGTGATGTTTACCTCGCAGTTACAACGCTGGTTAGCCAAAAGCGGTTTGTTCAGTGATGTGATAACCGATGATTCACAACCAGCGGATTTGGTGCTGGAAGCCGCCGTGACCAAACTTTACGGTGATGATCGCAGCGGATATTCACCGCAAGCTGTGTTGGAAATGCAGTTTTTCATGAGCCCTGGTGATGCTGACCGCAGCAAGATGTTATTTCAAACTGGCTTTAGAGTGGATGCTTCAATCGACCAAACCACCTCGCAAAACGTTGTAACCGGCTGGCAAAATGCGCTTGAAGAAATTCTCGCGACTTTGGAGCAGGATTTAAGCGATTATTTCAATAAAGCGGGCACACCCTAGCAGTATCTTATAAACGTGCAGGAAATCGCTCAGAGTGGTAGGATTATCGCTTTGTTATGGTTAGCTTCTGTTCGAGTTTTCTCAGCAAAATTTTTTGCCTGAAACTTCAACAAGCTAGGCTTGCTTTTGTTCATTTTGGAAGAATATTAAATGTCTGAGATTGCTCTGGAACTGGACTCGATCAGTATCGAAGATGAAATGAAACAGTCCTACCTCGATTACGCAATGAGCGTTATCGTAGGACGCGCCTTACCGGATGTCCGGGACGGCCTGAAACCTGTTCACCGCCGCGTTTTATATGCCATGCGTGAATTAGGCAATAGCTGGAACAGCCCATACAAAAAATCTGCTCGTATCGTCGGTGACGTTATCGGTAAATATCATCCACATGGTGATACTGCGGTATATGACACGATGGTACGTATGGCTCAGCCATTCTCGATGCGTTACATGTTGGTTGATGGTCAGGGTAACTTTGGTTCAGTTGATGGTGATCCGCCTGCCGCGATGCGTTATACCGAAGTTCGTATGGCGAAAATCGCCCACGAAATGCTCGCCGACTTGGACAAAGAAACAGTCGATTTCACTCCTAACTATGATGAATCCGAATCCGAGCCATCAGTTCTGCCAACGCGATTCCCTGCATTATTAGTTAATGGTTCATCGGGTATTGCCGTTGGTATGGCGACCAATATCCCGCCGCATAATCTCACTGAAATTCTTAATGCCTGTATCGCAATTATTGATGAGCCGAGTATTACCACTCGTGAGTTGATGGAATTTGTGCCGGGTCCGGACTTTCCAACTGCCGGTATTATCAATGGTGCCAACGGTATTGCTGAAGCCTATGAAACCGGCCGTGGCCGTGTTTACATGCGTGCTCGCGCCGAAATTGAAACTAATGAAGCAACTGGTCAGCAAAGTATTATCGTTCATGAATTGCCATATCAAGTAAACAAAGCGCGTTTGCTGGAAAAAATTGCCGAACTGGTTAAAGAGAAAAAAATCGAAGGTATTTCTGCACTGCGTGATGAGTCTGATAAAGATGGCATGCGCATGGTGGTGGTCATCAAACGTGGTGACGTACCGGAAGTTATTCTGAATAACCTTTACCAGCAAACCCAGCTACAAACGGTGTTTGGTATCAATATGGTGGCGATCGTTGATGGTCAGCCACGTACATTGGGCCTGAAACCGATCCTTGAAGCCTTTATCCGTCACCGCCGTGAAGTGGTGACACGCCGTTCAATTTATGAACTGCGTAAAGCACGTGAACGTGCACATATATTGGAAGGTTTGGCGACAGCCTTAGCCAATATCGATGAAGTCATTGAACTGATTAAAGCGTCACCAAGTCCATCTGAAGCCAGAGAAGCATTACTTGCTCAAGGCTGGCGCAGTGAAATGATTCTGGAAATGCTTGGCGCTGCCGGTGCACAAGCTTCACGTCCAGAAGATTTAGCCGCTCAGTTCGGTCTGGTTGATGGTCAATATTATTTATCACCAGTTCAAGCCCAAGCCATTCTGGATATGCGTCTGCATAGATTGACTGGCTTGGAACAAGACAAAATCCTGCAGGAATACCGTGAAGTTCTCGATGCAATCCGCGACTTGCTGGCTATCCTGAGCGACCCTGACAATCTGATGGCAGTTATCCGTGCTGAGCTGGTTGCGATTAATGATGAATACGGCGATAACCGTCGTACTGAAATCCTGGATACGCATCTTGATTTAACCTTAGAAGATCTGATTACCGAAGAAGAAATGGTGGTCACTTTATCGCATGCCGGTTATGCCAAAACACAGCAGTTGGATACTTACCAAGCACAACGTCGTGGTGGTAAGGGCAAAGCAGCAACCTCAATGAAAGATGAAGATTTCATTGAACATCTGTTTATTGCCAATACCCATGACACCTTATTGTGCTTCTCCAGTGCCGGTAAGGTTTACTGGAAGAAAGTCTATGAATTACCACAAGGCGGTCGTACTGCACGTGGTAAGCCTATTGTGAATTTGTTGCCACTCGAAGAAGGCGAACGCATCAATGCGGTATTGCCAATCCGTGAGTTTGAAGCTGATAAATTTATCTTTATGGCAACTGCCAGCGGTACCGTTAAGAAAACGCCATTAGTCGATTATTCACGTCCACGGGCCAACGGTATTATTGCCGTGGATCTGAAAGACGATGACAAACTGGTCGGTGTTGCATTAACCGATGGCGAATCTGATGTGATGCTATTCAGCAGTAACGGTAAAGTTATTCGTTTCCCTGAAACTGATGTGCGTTCTATGGGCCGTGTTTCACGCGGTGTTCGTGGTATGCGTCTGGCCGATGGTGAACAGATTATTTCGCTGATTATTGCTCAACAGGAAGGCGCTATTCTGACCGCAACTGAATTCGGTTACGGCAAACGTACTAACCTTGAAGAATACCGTGTACAAGGTCGTGGCGGTCAAGGCATTATCTCGATTCAGACTTCAGCGCGTAACGGCCAGGTGGTCGGTGCGGTGCAGGTTTGTGAAGAAGATCAAATCATGTTGATTACCAACGGCGGTACGCTGGTTCGCACACCGGTGAAACATGTCTCACTGGTAGGACGTAATACGCAAGGTGTGCGTCTGATTAATCTGAGCAACGATGAGAAACTGGTTGGTTTAGAGCGCGTCATTGAAGACGAAAATGAAGAAGTTGATATTGACGACTTGCCACATACCGATGATTTAACAGAAGAATAAGCAATTTGAGAGCCTATAATTTTAGTGCCGGCCCAGCGATGCTGCCGGACGATGTGATGCTGATTGCACAACAGGAAATGTTGGATTGGCGTGGTACCGGTATGTCGGTGATGGAAATGAGTCACCGTGGTCCGGAATATACTTCAATTGCAGAACAGGCTGAAGCCGATTTGCGTGAGTTGATGGGTATTTCGGATGACTATGCCGTGCTGTTTTTGCAGGGCGGTGCATCCAGCCAGTTTTCGATGATTCCGATGAATTTGCTGCATGGTCATACGCATGCAGATTATTTGAATACCGGTGCCTGGTCGGAAAAAGCCATTACTGAAGCCAGCCGTTATACCAAAGTAAATGTCGTCGCCGATTCCAAGCCATCCCATTACCGTACGATTCCAGACAAGGCCGAGTGGCAGTTGTCGGATAATCCTGCTTATGTGCATTACACGCCGAACGAAACGATTCATGGTTTGGAGTTTGCAGAAATCCCTGAAGTAGGGGATGCAACATTAGTTGCCGATATGTCTTCCACCATTTTGTCTCGCCCATGTGATGTAAATCGCTTTGGCTTGATCTATGCTGGCGCACAGAAAAATATTGGCCCTGCTGGTTTATGTATTGTCATCGTGCGTAAAGATTTAATGGGTAAAACCTTACCAGGCACACCGGTGATGTTTGATTACAAAATCCATGCAGATAATGGTTCTATGTATAACACGCCAGCCACTTATAGTTGGTACCTGGCTGGGCTAGTGTTTCAGTGGTTGAAACAACAGGGCGGTTTGCAGGGCATGGCGGAAATCAATCAGCGAAAAGCGGCCAAATTATATGCCGCAATTGATGGCAGCGATTTTTATGCTAACCCAGTGGATGTGCGTTACCGTTCATGGATGAATATTCCATTTACCTTAGCGAACAGCGATCTGGATAAACAGTTTCTGGCAGATGCCGCTAAAGAAGGCTTGTTAACACTTAAAGGCCATCGGGATTTGGGTGGTATGCGCGCCAGCATATACAATGCAATGCCGGAAGCCGGTGTCGATAAACTCATCTGGTTTATGTCTGAATTTGAGCGCAGGTTTGGTTAACCATGTCCGAGAAACAAGCACTTCAAGCCGTTCGTGAACAGATTGATAAAGTCGACAAGCAATTACAGAGTTTATTAAACGAACGCACAGCGCTTGCGCATCAGGTTGCTGAAATTAAACAGCAATCCGGCGAACAAGCCGATTTTTATCGGCCTGAACGTGAAGCAATGATTTTACGTCAGGTGATGGAACGTAATACCGGCCCGTTATCTGATAAAGAAATGGCCAGATTATTCCGTGAAATCATGTCGGCTTGTCTGGCGGCTGAAAAGCCTTTGCGTATTGCGTATCTTGGACCTGAAGGCTCGTTTACCCAGGCTGCTGCTTTAAAACATTTCGGTGGTTCCGCCGAGCTTCATCCAGTAAGCACAATTGCTAACGTTTTTAGCGCCGTTGAAACCGAATATGCTTGTTATGGTGTGGTGCCGGTGGAAAACTCAACCGAAGGTATGGTCAATCATACTTTGGATAGATTTGTCAGTTCGCCGCTTAAAATTAATGGTGAAGTGACCTTACCAATACATCATTATTTGTTGAGTAATGCTTCGCAATTATCTGATGTTAAAAAGGTTTACGCTCATCCTCAAGCACTTGCCCAATGCCGTCAATGGCTAGGCGATCAGTTAGCTCAGGCAGAGTTGTTTCCGTTAGACAGTAACTCTGAAGCAGCCAAAAGAGTAGCCGAAATGGGCGAAGACAGCGCTGCCATTGCAGCCAGCACAGCTGCTGAAATTTATGGTTTGAAAGTACTGGCCAGTAATATTGAAGATGAAGCGGGCAACACCACGCGGTTTCTGGTAATCGGCAATCAAAATGTTGGCCCATCTGGTGTTGATAAAACAGCATTATTAGTTTCTACAAAAAATAAACCGGGTGCGTTACAAAACTTACTTAAACCTTTGGCTGACAAAGGTATTAGTATGAGCCGAATCGAATCCCGACCTTCTCGTAAAGGTATTTGGGAATACGTGTTTTTTATCGATATCGACGGCCATTGTCAGGATCCGACGGTAGCCAGTGCATTAAAAGAGCTGGAGTCGGAATCGTCGGTTTTCCGTGTTTTAGGTTCTTATCCAAAGGCAGTGTTGTAAATGACCAAATTGGTATTAGCCAATCCAAGAGGTTTTTGTGCTGGGGTGGATCGCGCGATTGAAATAGTCGAGCGTGCCTTGGAGCTGTTTGGCGCGCCTATCTATGTTCGTCATGAAGTGGTTCACAATCGCACAGTAGTCGAAGATCTGCGTAGTAAAGGCGCGATTTTCATCGAAGAATTATCCGATGTACCAGATAACAGCACATTGATTTTCAGTGCACACGGTGTTTCTAAAGCGGTGCAGGAAGAAGGTAAACAACGCGGACTGAAAGTGTTTGATGCGACTTGTCCTTTAGTGACCAAAGTGCATCTGGAAGTAGCCAAACATGAAAAAGTGGCACGAGAATGTATCCTTATCGGGCACGCAGGCCACCCAGAAGTAGAAGGCACTATGGGCCAATACACATCCGACCAAGGTGCAATGTATCTGGTTGAATCTCCTGCAGATGTCGCCAAGCTGACAGTGAATGATCCCGATAACTTATCATTTGTGACCCAGACAACTTTATCGGTTGACGATACCAAACTGGTGATTGATGCGTTGCGTGAACGTTTTCCAAATATTATTGGCCCGAGTAAAGATGATATTTGTTATGCCACACAGAATCGTCAGGATGCGGTAAAACGGCTGGCACAGAACTGTGATCTGGTGTTGGTTGTGGGGTCGGTAAACAGCTCTAACTCTAATCGACTCAAAGAGTTAGCGAATAAACTTGGTACAGAAGCTTATCTTATCGATAATGCGGATGAAATAAATGTAGACTGGCTCAAAGATAAACAGCAAATAGGCTTGACCGCTGGTGCTTCAGCACCTGAATCGCTAGTGCAGGCGGTGGTTGATAAACTCAAAATGCTGGGCGTCGAATACGTCACCGAAGACAAAGGTCAGATTGAAAATATTGCTTTCTCATTGCCGAAAGCACTTAAAGTGGATATATCCAGCCTCAGAAAATCAATATAAGGACAGCCATGCCCTTTCTGCCGGTATTCTTGTGGACCGACATACTGATTTTTATTTTGCTCGCTGTCATCACAGCAGGTATCTTTTATCTTCGAAGTAAACCGCATTTACGTGCTCCCTGGGTAATGGTGATGCAGCGTAAACGCGGGGGTTATTTCAGTCATTATCCTGCTCAGCTACGTCACTATCGGTTTTCTTGATTCGCTACATTTTCGTGTTGCCTTAGCCTCTGCTGATAATAATCAGCAACACTATTCAACTGAAGTACTGAGTGTGCTCGACTGGATGGTTTCACCGATTCGCACTCAGGTTGAAAAAACCTATTCCGCACCTCTTGCAACACGTTTATTTGTTAAAGAAATGCAGGTTGTAAAAGGTGGCCAGCTGGAATATAGCCATCCGCGATTAGAATACGCAGCCCAGCATTTAATGTCTGAAACAGAAAAATGGGCGGACGTGCGAAACATTGTGCTGAAAAGCACCTTTGCATCCATAACTTTTATTGTTTTGTTGATTGCCCTTTATATCGTGTATCGGAAACTGCGCTATCAGCATGCACTTCTGACCGAGTTGAAACGGTTAATGCATGGTCAATCTGATTATCCTGTCCGTACTTTTTATCTAATGATTTTTTTGCTTGTCTGGATAAGCGTAACGCTGGTTATGCTCAGCCAGTATTACCATGTGTTTGGTACTGATAAAGTCGGGCAAAGTGTGCTTTATCAGGCTTTGAAAAGTGTTAGAACAGGACTGGCAATTGGCACGTTGACTACCTTGATAATGTTGCCACTGGCTATTTTTCTGGGGATCAGCGCTGGCTATTTCCGTGGCTGGATTGATGATGTCATTCAATATATTTACACCACCTTAAACTCTATTCCCGGCGTGTTATTAATTGCGGCTGCGGTGTTGATGCTACAGGTTTATATGAACACAAATCCTGATCACTTCGCTACGATTGCCGAACGTGCAGATATGCGTTTGTTATTTCTCTGTTTGATACTTGGTGTCACCAGTTGGACGGGCCTATGCCGGATATTGCGTGGAGAAACACTTAAATTACGTGAAGCGGAATATGTGCTGGCTGCCCGATCATTAGGGGCAAGTAATTTTAGTATCTTGCATCGGCATATCCTGCCCAATCTGATGCATATTGTGTTGATTACTGTGGTATTGGATTTCAGTGGTCTGGTAC
Source organism: Methylophaga sp. SB9B (assembly GCF_004832235.1). NCBI lineage: Bacteria > Pseudomonadati > Pseudomonadota > Gammaproteobacteria > Thiotrichales > Piscirickettsiaceae > Methylophaga > Methylophaga sp. SB9B. Next base: position 167,532 of record NZ_SSXS01000007.1, on the reverse strand, counting down.
TCGCGGAAGCGGTTTTATCCTATGTCGGAGTCGGTGTAGATCCTTCAATGATCAGTTGGGGCAATATGATTAACAGTGCCCGGCTTGAAATGGCGCGTGAACCCGTCGTCTGGTGGTCATTAACCGCTGCGTTTATATCGATGTTTATTCTGGTATTGGCAGCTAATTTATTTGCCGATGTAGTACGTGATGCATTTGATCCAAGAATGCAGGGGGCGAGATGACTTCCCCGGTATTACTGGAAGTTAAAGGGCTGAAAACCTGGTTTCTCAGTAAAGAACAGCCATTTAAAGCGGTTGATGGCATAGACTTTTCCATCCAGCAAGGTGAGACCTTTGCGTTATTAGGTGAATCTGGTTGTGGTAAATCCATCAGTGCTTTGTCACTACTCAGATTAAATCCTTATCCAGCCAGTAAAATTGTGGCCGGCGAAATTAATCTGAATGGACTGGATCTGCTTAAACTCTCCGAAGCTGAGATGGAATCGGTGCGGGGACGTCGGGTGGCAATGATCTTCCAGGAACCTCAAAGTTCGTTGAATCCTGTGTTAACCATTGGTCAACAAATTGGCGAGACACTGCGCTGGCATTTCAAGTTATCGCCACAGGAAATACAGCAACGAAGTTTAAAGTTACTGGATTCAGTTGGTATCCCTGATCCCATAAGACGCTTGAAAGAATATCCGCATCAAATGTCCGGTGGCATGAAACAGCGGGTAATGATTGCTATGGCTCTAGCCGGTGAACCCGAGTTACTGATTGCAGATGAACCGACAACGGCATTGGATGTAACCATTCAGGCACAAATCCTCGATTTATTGAAACAGATCCAACGTGATACCGGCATGGCGATTTTGCTTATAACGCATGATTTGGGCGTGGCTGCACAAATGGCGGATCACATTGCCGTTATGTATGCCGGGCAAATTGTTGAACAAGCAGATCGGCAGTCGTTTTTTGCCAATCCACAGCATCCCTATGCTCAAAAGCTGTTTGAAGCTCTACCTAGCGAACAAAAGCGCGATCAACGTTTAACGGTGATTAAAGGCAATGTGCCGCCATTAAATCAAACATTTATTGGCTGCCGATTTGCCGATCGTTGTGATCTGGCCTGGGATCATTGTCATCAGCATGAACCAAGCTGGATAGCGACTAATGAACGTGGCGTGCGTTGTCATCTATATGATCCTACGGTGACGGCTTCAGCAGAAAATCTGCTTAAACCATCTCATGCATCCCATCTTTCAGATGTGATTCCATCTCAGATTCATGCATTAGATATCCGGGGTTTAAAAGTTCATTTCCCCATCCGTAAAGGTATTTTGCAACGCCAAGTGGGTCAGGTTAAGGCGGTGGATGGCGTCAATCTGACATTACATAATGCGGAAACGCTGGCATTAGTGGGTGAGTCGGGTTGTGGCAAAACGACCGTTGGTAAAGGCATTTTACAGTTAGTTGAGGTGACAGCCGGTGAAGTGCGTTTTCAGGGGAAGGTGCTGAACCGGCTTTCTCAACGTCAGTTAAAACCTTATCGTGGTCAACTGCAGATCATTTTCCAGGATCCATTTTCCTCGATGAATCCACGGATGACTATTGAGCAGGTTATCGACGAAGCGATAAGTGCGAGCAAGTTTCGTAAAGAGCCCGCTGCCAAGACTAAATACATTGATTCATTACTTGAACGAGTCGGTTTACGAGCCGATATCCGCCATCGTTATCCGCATGAGTTTTCCGGCGGTCAACGGCAGCGGATTTGTATTGCTCGAGCCTTAGCTACAGAACCTGAAGTTATTGTGTGTGACGAACCGACTAGTGCGTTGGATGTATCGGTACAGGCACAAATTCTGAATTTGCTGCGGGATATACAGCATGAGTTCGGGCTGTCATTTTTATTTATTACCCACAATATTGGCGTAGTAGATTATCTGGCACATCGTGTTGCGGTGATGTACCTGGGCAGAATTGTGGAGCAGGGCACACGTCAGCAGGTATTGGATGCACCGAAACATCCTTATACGCAGGCCTTATTAGCTGCAGTACCGGATTTGAACAAACAGGAGTTGCAAGTGGCTGTCAGAGGGGAGCTGCCTTCACCTGCCAACCCACCGGCTGGTTGTCACTTTCATCAGCGCTGTCAGCATGTTATGCCTATATGCCATGAAAATTATCCACCACTCACTGTGCTGGAAAATGGGCATCAAGTTAATTGTTTTTTATATGAAGAGAATGAATATGGATCAACAAACACAAACTGAACTAGAAGCTGCGGCGTTTCGCAGATTAGTCGCTCACCTGCAAGAACGTAAAGATGTGCAGAATATTGATTTGATGAATTTGGCTGGGTTTTGTCGTAACTGTTTATCTAAATGGTATCTCGCCGCTGCAGAACAGCAGGGTGTAGCAATGGATTACGATGCTGCACGTGAGCATGTTTATGGTATGCCTTATGACGAGTGGAAAGAGAAGTATCAGAAATAATTAGTTAAGCGGCTGATAAATTGCCAGCAGACAAGACTATTGTTTGCTGGCATGTTCTCTAAGTTGTTTAGCCAAATCTTTCACTTTGTCATCTATTACTACCGATTGTTTAGCCGGCATTAACTGAACGCTGGAAATAGTGGTTTTAAGCTGACGTATATAGTTACGACAGTTATGACAAAGAAATAAATGCATTTTGAACGCCATGCGTTGCTGAAATGACAGATCTTTATTTAGATAGTCACTGGCCATTTGTTCAATTTCGCGGCATTTAAGCATGTTAAAAATGGTCCTGATATTGAGCGATTTTCTGTTGGATAGTTGAGCGAGCACGATGCAACAACACTCTAGCATTAGACGCAGAGATATCGAGAATGTTACAGATGTCTGACATTGATTCACCTTCCAAATCATATAAAGTTAATACCGCCTGTTGTTGCGGCGGCAGTTGTTCGAAGGTCTGACTGATAATATCGCTGAGTTCACTATTGGCAAGAATGGCTTCCGGTGTTTCAAGATCCCATTGTGAAACCGGTTCTCCCCAGTGCCCTGAATGATCAAAACGATCTTCCATCTCGTTGGTTTGCCAGTTTTCATCTAGCGAAACCTGACGTTTTTCTCTACGTAATCTGGTCTTAGCGGCATTGGCTGTAATTTGAATCAACCAGGTACGTAAGCTGCTGCGACCTGCAAATTCTGTCAGGGAGCGGATAGCCGAAATCCAGGCATCTTGAGCAATTTCTTCAGCAAAAGCTTCCCCAATAATAGCCTTGGCGATATTAACCATTGTTGGATGATATAAGGCTACGGCCATTTCAAATGACGCCGAATCGCCATCCAGCATTCCTTCAACTAATGCAGCATCATTTATAAAGTCCTGCCGCTGTAACTGATCAGTCATGGTGTCAAGTGCATCAATATAAGGTTGGATGAGTTTACAAAGATTTTTTTATCTAAACACAAATTTCATCTGGGTTCGGATATTTTCATCTGTAGTTAAAGCAAAATTGGCCTGGTAAAAAATTTCAGATTAATTTGTAACAAACGAATTGCTCGTCAGTCTATGCTAACAAGCCTGATCTTTGAGACGGGCTGATAATGAGATTTACAACATAAGGAATTTAAGACATGGCTATGAACAAAAAAACTTCTATCGCGTTGGCTGCCAGTGCAGCAATGACTGCTGGTCTGGCCCTTTCACCTATGGCTGCGGCGGATAGCAATCCATTCCAATCGACTGATTTGAACAACGGCTATATGCAGCTGGCTAAAGATCATGGCGAAGGTAAATGTGGAGAAGCCAAATGTGGCGAAGATGCTAAAAAAGATAAAGAAGGCAAATGTGGCGAAGCCAAGTGTGGTGAAGACAGCAAAAAAGATAAAGAAGGTAAATGCGGCGAAGGTAAATGTGGTGGTAACTGATTTATTCAGTAAACATCATTAGTGATATACAGGGGCGTAAAGCCCCTGTTTTCCTCTAAGGGGAATGAATATGATTACCTTGTTACAACGATTACAGCAGCTATTGAACGCTACCCGACAAGTTGACTTCGTTGCACCACTGTTATTGAGAGCTTACCTGATACCGGTTTTCTGGATAGCTGCCAATAACAAGTGGAATCCATTTAATCCTGACAGTTCATTGCAAAACACTATTGACTGGTTTGCCAATCCTGATTGGGGATTGGGTTTGCCATTTCCAGAGCTGATGGCTTACCTCGCATGGTCCGCTGAATATTTCGGTGCCATTTTATTGTTACTCGGTTTCGCCGTGCGCTGGGTCAGTATTCCCTTAATGATCACTATGTTGGTCGCGGCTTTCAGTGTGCACTGGAAAAACGGTTGGCAGGCCATTCATGATCCGATGAGTGCGTTTGCCGCCGATACTGCTCCGGCCGCAATAGAGCGACTGGATCGAGCCAAATCCATATTGCAGGAACATGGAAATTATAGCTGGCTGACGGAACATGGCAGCTTTGTTGTACTGAATAATGGTATTGAGTTTGCCGCAACCTATTTTGTGATGTTGCTGGCACTGTTTTTTATCGGCGCTGGCCGTTATATCAGTGTTGATTACTGGTTAGCTAAACATTACATGTCAAATGAGGTGAAACATGTGGATTCGTAAAAAACGTTCGTGGGATATTCCAGAATCCGAAGTTACCGATTATCAGGTCTATCTGAACCGGAGACAGTTTATCAATGGTGCTGCAGGTTTAGCTGCAGCGGGCGCTATGCCATTCAGTTTTGCTGCCAAAGCACCCACTGGTGAGACTTTTGCCGATCTACAGCAAAGTACTTTTTCTACCGAAGAAAAACTCACCACGTACGAATCCATCACTACTTATAATAATTTTTATGAGTTTGGTACTGATAAAGAATCCCCATCCACATTAGCTGCCGATTTTCCTGATCGCAGTAAACCCTGGATGATCACCATTGATGGTGAGTGCGATAAACCGGGTCAATATGATTACAACGAACTAATCAAAACCCAGACATTGGAAGAACGGATTTACAGGCTCCGTTGTGTTGAGGGTTGGTCTATGGTGATACCTTGGGTAGGGTTTCCATTAGCGGAAATTCTTAAACAGGCCCAGCCCAACTCTAAAGCTAAATTTGTCGAATTCACTACTTTGTATGATCCGGAGCAAATGCCCGGACAACGTCGCCGTGTATTGAACTGGCCCTATCTAGAAGGCCTGCGAATGGATGAAGCAATGCATCCATTGACTTTACTTGCAGTGGTTTATATGGACGTGAGATGCCGGGGCAAAATGGCGCACCGATTCGATTGGTGGTGCCGTGGAAATATGGTTTTAAAAGTATCAAATCCATTGTGCGGATCCGCTTTGTTGAAGAAATGCCGTTAACGCTTGGGTTCAGGCTAATGCTGGTGAGTATGGGTTTTATTCGAATGTTAATCCTGAAGTTAATCATCCACGCTGGAGTCAGCGTCGTGAAAGACGTATAGGTGAATTCCTCAAACGTGAAACACTTATGTTTAATGGCTATGGCGAAGAAGTTGCAGAGTTATATACCGGTATGGATCTAAAACGTTATTTCTAATGGGTAAACATATCTCCAGAGCTAAATGGCTGGTTTTCTGCATTTCCTTATTGCCACTATTTTGGCTTGTTTATGCTTTATTAAACGATCAATTGGGTGCCAACCCGATTGAAGCTGTGACCCGTGACACCGGCTTGTGGGCTTTGCGATTTATTATGCTGACATTATTGATTTCGCCGTTACGCAAACTGACCGGCATCAATGAATTTATTCGTTTTCGCCGCATGCTGGGCTTATTTGCCTTCTTTTATGCCAGCGTACATATGCTGCTTTACTTAGGGCTGGATCAGTTTTTTGATGTACAGGAAATTTGGCTGGACATTATCAAACGACCATTTATCACGGTGGGATTCATCAGCTTTCTGTTACTGATTCCATTAACGATTACTTCTACCGATAAGATGATAAAAAAGCTCGGCGGGCGACGCTGGAAAAAATTACATTATTTAATTTATCTGATTGTCGTGCTTTCTTGTTTGCATTTTTATATGCTGGTCAAGCAAGATAAAACTGAGCCGGTAATTTATCTGCTCATTGTTATTCTGTTACTGGGATTCAGAGTGCTTAGCCAGCGTCGGCGTCATCAAGTAGCGAGTTCCTAAAGCCAATTCACTTGGCGTTTACGGCTTTTTATCCGTAATAAATATTTCCACAAGGTTTTGATTTTCTTGCCAGAATGGCGCTGCATCAGGCTTTTGTCGACGTGTCAGAGTGTCAATTAAACAAAAACTGTTACAATGTGCGGCTGTAATTTATCGCGTTGAGATTTAAGAAGGTATATATGACTGATTTTGTCGATCACGATCCACAAGAAACGCAAGAATGGTTGGACGCTCTCGAGTCTGTGCTTGAAGCGGCCGGTGACGAAAAAGCCCATTACATTATTGAAAAACTCATTGATAAGGCCCGCCGTAGCGGTGTAAATCTGCCTTACAGTGCCAATACCGCATACGTAAATACCATTCCGGTGGATCAGCAGGAGCGTATTCCTGGTGACCAGGCAATGGAACACAAGCTCAGATCGTATATCCGTTGGAACGCGATGGCGATGGTGGTTAAAGCCAATATGAAACCCGGCGCTGTCGGTGGACATATTGCGAGTTTCTCCTCCGCTGCAACACTCTATGATGTTGGTTTTAACCACTTCTACCGAGGCGATAACCATGAAGAAGGCGCCGATATGGTGTTTGTTCAAGGTCATTCTGCACCTGGTATCTATGCCCGTTCTTTCCTCGAAGGTCGCCTGACCGAAGAACAGTTAGATAATTTCCGTTTTGAAGTGGATGGCAAAGGTCTGTCTTCCTATCCTCATCCATGGTTGATGCCGGATTACTGGCAGTTCCCGACAGTATCAATGGGCCTTGGTCCAATTCTGTCTATTTATCAAGCACGTTTCATGAAGTACATGCATCATCGTGAAATCGCCAAAACAGCAGGCCGCCATGTTTGGGCTTACTTAGGTGATGGTGAGATGGATGAACCGGAATCATTGGGTGCCATCACTCTGGCCGGTCGTGAAAAACTCGATAATCTAATTTTTGTCGTCAACTGTAACCTGCAACGTCTTGATGGTCCTGTTCGTGGTAATGGCAAAATTATTCAAGAACTTGAAGCCTTATTCCGTGGCGCTGGCTGGAATGTATTAAAAGTTATCTGGGGCAGCGGTTGGGATCAATTGCTGGCACGTGATACTGATGGCTGGTTGCTGAAACGCATGGAAGAAGTGGTCGACGGCGAATACCAGAATTACAAAGCTAAAGATGGTGCTTATGTTCGTAAGCATTTCTTTGGTAAATATCCAGAGTTGCTGGATATGGTTTCAGATATGACTGATGAAGATATCTGGCACTTGAGTCGTGGTGGTCATGATCCACGCAAGATTTACGCAGCTTATAAACAAGCAGTAGATCATGTTGGTCAACCAACCGTTATTCTGGCTAAAACCGTTAAAGGTTATGGTTTGGGTCAAGCGGGCGAAGGCCAGAACACCACGCATCAGCAGAAGAAAATGGAACTGGAACATATGAAACGCTTCCGCGATCGTTTCAATATTCCTATTCCTGATGATGAAATTGAACAAATCCCTTACATCAAACTTGATGATGACAGCGCAGAGAAAAAATACCTGCTGGAACGTCGTGAAGAGTTAGGCGGATTTATTCCAAAACGTAATCACAGTGCACCTGCGCTGGAGATTCCACCATTAAGTATTTTTGATGCTGTACTGAAAGATAGTGGCGATCGTGAATTATCAACCACAATGGCATTTGTACGGATATTGACCGCATTAATTCGTGATAAGAATATTGGCAAGAATATCGTGCCAATCGTACCGGATGAAGCACGTACTTTTGGTATGGAAGGCTTGTTCCGTTCAATCGGCATCTATTCTTCATCTGGTCAGAAGTATGAACCGGAAGATTCGGGCAAAGTTATGTGGTATCGCGAAGATACCAAAGGCCAGATCTTGGAAGAGGGTATCAATGAAGCCGGCGCCATGTCGGAGTGGATTTCGGCTGCAACTGCTTATTCCAACTACAACGTTAATATGGTGCCGTTCTACATCTATTACTCGATGTTCGGTTTCCAACGTGTTGGTGATTTGTGCTGGTTGGCCGGTGATATTCAGGCCAAAGGCTTCTTGTTAGGTGGTACAGCGGGACGCACCACACTAAATGGTGAAGGTCTGCAGCATCAGGATGGACACAGTCTGATTCTGGCCAACACTATTCCAAACTGCCTAAGCTACGATCCAACCTATGCCTATGAAATGGCGGTTATCGTCCATGAAGGCATGCGCCGGATGTATGAGAAACAGGAAGGCGTGTTCTATTACATCACTGCGATGAATGAAAACTATACCCATCCGGCAATGCCTGAAGGTGTGGAAGAGGGCATCATCAAAGGTCTGTATCAGTTGAAATCGGGTGGCAAACACAAAGTTAAAGCCCAATTAGTTGGTAGTGGCACCATCCTGCGTGAAGTTGAAGCTGCTGCTGAAATGCTGGAAAAAGACTGGAATGTTTCTGCCAATGTGTGGAGCGCAACCAGTGTGAACGAACTGGTACGTGATGGTATGGATGTGGAACGTTACAACCGTTTGCACCCGACTGCTGAGAAAAAACGCAGCTATATTTCACAATGCCTGGATGATCAAGAAGGTGTAGTTATCGCGTCTACAGATTATATGCGTCTGTATGCCGAGCAATTACGTCCGTGGATCAAACAACGTTATGTTGTACTGGGTACCGATGGTTTTGGTCGCAGTGACACTCGTGAAAGATTACGCAGCTTCTTTGAAGTGGATCGTTATCACGTGGTAGTTGCTACCCTCAGTGCATTAGCTGACGAGGGTACTATTAAATACGATGTGGTTGCTAAAGCTATCAAGCAATACAACATTGATGCTGACGCAACAAATCCAGTTAAGGTTTAAAACATGGCAGATTTAATCGAATTAAAAGTCCCTGATATTGGTGATTTTGATAGCGTTGAAATCATTGAAGTATTAGTCGCTGAAGGTGATTCAATTAATGCTGATCAGGAAGTGATCACCATTGAGTCCGATAAAGCGATGATGGAGATCCCATCATCGCTCAGCGGCACCATCAAAGAAATGAAAGTCAAAGTCGGTGATAAAGTCAGCGAAGGTTCTGTTATCGCTTTAATTGAATCCAGTGATTCAGCTGCAACGAGCGAAAAAGCAGAAAAGCCAGCTGAGAAAGCTGCTGAAAGCAAACCGGCAGAGAAAGAAAAACCAGCTGTGGCTGAAAGTAAACCAGCACCAACTCCTACGGTTGCTAACCCAGAGCCAGAAAGAACTGAAACATTGCCTTATGCACCGGATACCGGTTCAGCTAAAAAACCTTCACATGCATCACCTTCAGTAAGGCAGTTTGCTCGTGAATTAGGTGTGCCATTGGCCGCTATCGTTGGCAGCGGTCAAAAAGGCCGTATTACTAAAGAAGACGTACAAAACTTTGTTAAACAGGTGATGAATGCACCTGCACCAAAAGCGGCTGAAGGCGCTGGTATTCCATCTGTTCCGGTAATAAATTTTGAACAGTTTGGCGAAATCGAAAGCAAAGAATTATCCAGAATAAAGAAAATCTCCGGCAAACATTTGCACGCTTGTTGGTTGAATATTCCTCATGTGACGCAGTTTGATGAAGCCGATATCACTGAGCTGGAAGAATTCCGTCAGGAAAACAAAGACATGGCTGCCAAGAAAGGTGTCGGTCTGACGCCATTGGTATTCATTATGAAAGCCGTTGTTGCCTGTCTGAAACAATACCCTGAGTTTAATGCTTCCCTAAGTGAAGACAAACAAAGCCTGATTTACAAAAAGTACTACAACATCGGTGTGGCCGTTGATACGCCAAATGGTTTGATGGTTCCGGTGATTCGTGACGTTGATAAAAAAGGCTTTCTGGAACTTGCCGGTGAATTGGGTGAAATCAGCGCCGGGCGCGTGAAGGCACTTTAACAGCCAAGGATTTACAGGGTGGAACCTTCTCTATCTCTAGCCTTGGTGGTATTGGTGGTCAATTCTTTACCCCGATTGTTAACGCTCCTGAAGTCGCTATTCTCGGTGTTAGCCGTCATCAGATGAAACCTGTCTGGAATGGTAAGGAATTTGAACCGCGGCTAATGTTGCCATTGTCGATTTCATATGATCATCGTGTAATTGATGGCGCTGCCGGCGCTCGCTTTACTGTGATGCTTAATCAAATGTTGTCGGATATCAGAAAGGTATTGTTATGAGTTTGATTGAAGTCAAGGTGCCGGATATCGGTGATTTTGATGCAGTTGAAATTATTGAAATCCTGGTTGCTGAAGGCGATTCAATTAGTGAAAATCAAGACATTATCACGCTTGAATCAGATAAAGCCGCGATGGAAATCCCTAGCTCTGCTGCCGGTATTATCAAGTCTTTGAAAGTTAAAGTTGGTGATAAGGTAGCTCAAGGTGATCTGATTCTGACGTTGGAAAGCGAAGCTGATTCTGCAACTGAAGAAAAACCGGCTGAAACGGAAAAAGAATCTGCCAAGCCTGCCGAAACAAAAGCAGAAAAACCTGCTGAAAAACCCCAGGCTGCCCCAACTGCCAAGGCTGAACTAGCAACCGATGCCGATATGCAAGCCGAAGTAGTGGTTTTAGGATCCGGCCCTGGTGGTTATACGGCAGCATTTCGTGCAGCGGATTTAGGCAAGCAGGTGATTTTGATCGAGCGTCATCAACGCATCGGCGGTGTTTGTTTGAATGTCGGTTGTATCCCGTCAAAAGCATTATTGCATACCGCTCACGTGATTAATGAAGCTAAACATATTGCTGAAAATGGTGTGACGTTTGGTGCGCCAAAAATTGATATTCGCAAAGTCGCAGATTGGAAAGACAGCATTGTTTCCAAGTTGACTGGCGGATTATCGGCTTTGGCCAAGCAGCGTAAAGTTACGGTGGTACATGGTGAAGCCCAATTTGCCGGTGCAAATCTGATGCAAGTCAAAACTGACGATGGTGTTAAAACTATCAGTTTTGAAAACTGCATTATTGCCGCTGGTTCACGTGTAACTAAAATTCCAGTTTTCCCTAATGATGATCCACGGATGATGGACTCTACTGATGCGTTGGAATTGGAAGATATTCCAAAAAAACTGCTGGTTATTGGCGGTGGCATTATTGGTCTGGAAATGGCCACTGTATATAACGCGCTGGGTTCTGAAATCAGTGTTGTTGAATTGCAGGACAGTTTGATTCCAGGCGCCGATAAGGATCTGGTCAAACCGTTGCACAACCATATTCAAAAACAATACAAAGCGATTTATCTGAAAACCAAAGTCAGCAAAATCGATGCAATGAAGTCAGGTCTCAAAGTCACTTTTGAGGGTGATAATGCGCCGGAACCACAAACCTACGACAAGATCCTGGTTGCGGTTGGCCGTTCACCAAACGGTAAATTGATTAATGCAGAAGCGGCGGGCGTAACCGTCAATGATTATGGTTTTATTGAAGTCAATCAACAGATGCAAACCAATGTGCCGCATATTTATGCGATTGGTGACATTGTCGGCCAACCAATGTTGGCACATAAAGCAACACATGAAGGCAAAGTTGCTGCAGAACATATTGCTGGTAAAAAGGTAGCCTTTGATCCGATGACAATTCCTTCGGTGGCTTATACCGATCCTGAAGTTGCCTGGATGGGACTCAGTGAAGATGAAGCCAAGAAGCAGGGTATTGAATACGTTAAAGGTGCTTTCCCTTGGGCGGCAAGTGGTCGCAGCTTGAGTGTTGATCGTGATGAAGGTTTAACCAAAGCACTGTTTGATAAAGAAACCGGTCGTTTACTCGGTGCCGGTATTGTCGGACCAAATGCCGGTGAGTTAATTGCTGAAGCCGTATTGGCACTGGAAATGGGGGCTGATGCAGAAGATATTGGCTTAAGCATTCATCCACATCCGACCTTGTCAGAAACCTTTGCCTTTGCTGCCGAAATGGCTGAAGGTAATATCACGGATTTAATGCCGCCACGTAAAACATTACATAGTAAATAAGTTAATGTCAGCTGTTCAGAACAACCCCGTTGTTCTGAACAGCTTTATCCATAATTCAGTGATGAACTGCCTTGCATGCCGCGGATCCAGCCAGTGATAACTCAGCTATGACCAGAGATGATTCTGTGCTTAAACCGCCTTTAAAATGGGCGGGGGGCAAACGCTGGCTAATTCCGAAACTGTTAAAGTTGTGGAAGAAGTTTCCCGAACATCGACTGGTCGAACCCTTTTGTGGTGGTTTGTCCGTTGCTTTGGGATTAAATCCGCAGCAAGCTTTATTAAACGATGTAAACCCGGCACTGATTAATTTTTACCGCCAATTACAGCAAGGCTTAACCATCGATTTGCCACTGGCAAATGATGAACAGCTTTATTACCAATATCGTAAACAATTCAATGATATCGCTGCAGATAATGAAGTTGAACGTGCTCAATTATTTTATTATCTGAATCGAACTGGTTATAACGGCTTATGTCGGTTCAATAAAAGCGGCGGCTATAACGTGCCATTCGGGCGTTATAAAACCATCAATTACGTCAGTGACTTTGCGCCCTATCAATCTGTTTTAAGCAGGTGGGAATTCAGCAACACCGATTTCGCCAACCTTACTCTTCAGCAGAATGATTTTATCTATGCTGATCCACCTTATGATGTGCCTTTTCGACAATATTCCCAGCAAGGTTTTGACTGGGAAGATCAGGTGAGATTGGCTGAGTGGCTGGCAAAACATGATGGACCGGTGGTGTTGTCTAATCAGGCTACAGACAAAATTAAAAAGCTCTATCGTGATCTAGGATTTAGCTTGAGATACCTTGATGCACCTCGCACCATTAGCTGCAAAGGTGATAAACGCCAGTCAGCAAGAGAAGTGCTTGCTTTACGCGGATTTTGATACAATAACGCACCAATTTTTAATTTCTTCGATACAGGATTTCTTCCCCCATGTCTGACATCAAAAAAGTCGTATTAGCCTATTCAGGTGGCTTGGATACTTCGGTTATTCTCAAATGGCTGCAGGATAAATATCAATGTGAAGTCGTGACCTTTACAGCTGATCTGGGCCAGGGTGAAGAAGTTGAACCAGCTCGTGCTAAAGCCCAGTCTTTAGGTATTAAAGAAATTTATATCGAAGATTTACGTGAAGAATTCGCGCGTGATTATGTTTTCCCGATGTTTCGTGCCAATGCTATTTATGAAGGTGAGTACCTGTTAGGTACCTCTATTGCACGTCCGTTAATTGCTAAACGTCTGGTTGAAATTGCAGCTCAAACTGGTGCCGAGGCGGTTTCACATGGCGCTACTGGTAAAGGTAATGATCAGGTCCGTTTTGAGCTGGGTGCATATGGTCTGAATCCGAACATTAAAGTTATCGCTCCTTGGCGTGAATGGGATTTGTTATCACGTCAAAAACTACTGGATTATGCAGAACAACACGGTATTCCAGTTGAAATGAAACAGGGCAAAAAATCACCTTATTCAATGGATGCCAACTTGCTGCATATTTCTTATGAAGGTGGGATTCTTGAAGACCCATGGGCTGAAGCAGAAGAAACCATGTGGCGTTGGTCAGTTTCTCCTGAAAATGCTCCCGATAAAGCAACTTATCTGGAACTGAGCTATGAGAAAGGCGACATTGTCGCTATCAATGGCGAACGTATGACACCTGCACAAGTCATGACGTACTTGAACAAAGTTGCTGGTGAGAACGGTGTAGGACGACTGGATATTGTTGAAAACCGTTATGTGGGTATGAAGTCACGCGGTTGTTATGAAACTCCGGCTGGTACAGTGATGTTACGTGCGCATCGCGCCATCGAATCACTGACTCTGGATCGTGAAGTCGCCCACCTGAAAGATGAGTTGATGCCACGTTATGCCAGCATGATTTATAACGGCTACTGGTGGGCCCCAGAACGCTTGATGATGCAGACAATGATAGATGCATCACAGCATAGCGTGAACGGTGATGTCAGAATCAAATTGTATAAAGGAAACGTCACTGTGGTAGGCAGACGGTCAGCGACAGACAGTCTGTTCGATGAATCAATTGCAACATTTGAAGACGATGCTGGAGCGTATAATCAGAAAGATGCAGAAGGCTTTATTAAACTCAATGCACTACGATTAAAAATAGCAGGGAAGAAGAAAAAATAGGCATCAGGAACTTGCCGGAGAGATTATGAAATACAGCGAGCAAGATGAGCGCACATCAGAGTGGATGCGATTAGCGCTTTCAAAAATGAAACAATTCGATATTGCTCCAACGCCGGCGAATTATGCGCTATGGTTTGAGTATGTATCCGGTACCAATCTCTCTTTGACTGAAGCAGTAGATAACGAAATTGAGATGTCTGGAAAACTGACAGCACAGCAATGTCATTTGTTGTACGAGCAGTTTTTTGATGATGATAAAGATCGGGCTGCCATGTTTGAGATGCGCCAGGAATTGGCGCGATTACTTAAACAAGTATTGAATTACGTCTATACCGGTGTCACCACAACTGGTCGTAGTAACAGCCATTTACAAAGCATGTTAAGTCGTTTGCAACCTGATTTAAATCGTCAGCAATTGCATACGCTTATTGAAGAAGTGTTGATTGAAACTCGGTTGGCTGTTTCATCAGGCGAATTACTTAATGAACAATTGAATGGTGCAATGACCGAAGTTGCTGCATTGAAAAAAGAGTTGAGTGATTCGCGACGTGAAGCGATAACGGACAGTTTGACGGGTTTGGCCAATCGTAAACATTTTGATGATTTGATCCATCAAATGACACGCGATGCCGATCAGAATGGTATGGACGTCTCAGTTATCTTTTCCGATGTGGACATGTTCAGCACCATCAACGAAAAACATGGCCAGTTAGTCGGCGATCAAGTGTTAAGAGTGATTGCCGAATTAATGAAAACGTCGCTGAAAGGCCGGGACCTGGTTGCCCGCTATGGTGGTGAAGAATTTGCTGTCATTCTGCCAAATACCAGCATGCAGAATGCTCGCATTCTTGCTGATACTATTCGTCAGGATCTTGCCAGTAAGCGTATTCAACGTAAGGATACCCGTGAACCATTAGGTACTATAACCATGTCATTTGGCGTCGCACGTTATGTGCCGGGTGAGGGCGTGGATAGTTTCCTGCAACGTGTGGATCGCGCTGTGTATTTAGCGAAACGACGAGGGCGCAACAATGTCTGTGATGCGCCGCCGCCGATTATCTGATTAAAAACTATCGGTAAAAAACACTTCCTCGAGCGGTAATTGACCGGCTCGGGGACGTGCATCCTCCAGCTTTTTACCTACGGTAATCATCATCACAATAATATGATCGTGTGGCAGGTTGATGATGCGAGCGACTTTATCAAAATCAAAGCCATCCATCGGGCAGGTGTCATAACCCATGCCTTTTGCCATCAACATAATATTCATCGCTGCAATGCTGGCTGATCGAACACATTCATCACGTTGACCTTGATGATGATTCGCATAGTAATTTTCAATAGCCGGTAGGATAGCTTTTTGAGCTGCTACGGGTGCATGTTGCCAATAACGTTCAGGCTGTTTTTCCCAGGCATTTAAATCAGCACAAAGCACCAGTAACAACGATGAATCTACTACTTGCGCCTGACCCCAGGCCGCTTCCAGAATTTGCTGACGTTTCTGAGTATCTTGTACCCGCACAAACCTCCAGTGCTGAATATTGAAAGCCGTAGGCGATAGGATGGCATGTTCCATCAGTTCGTTGACTTCGGCTTCGGTCATTTGATGTGCTGGGTCATAATGTTTGACCGAGCGACGAGTTTGAATCGCTTCTTTTATATCCATTGTTTTGCAGGGTTACTCAGTTAAGTTCGATTTTAAGATACAGCCACTGTTGTTGATCCTGATGACTGCGATAGGTTTTAGCATTTTGTTGCTGACGCTGTTGTTCGCCAATTTGGCCAATCAGGATCCACTGATCAACAGGTCCTGTGACTGTAGTGAGCAGACTGGTAGTGGTGATATCGCCATTACGATGCATTTTGGAAAATAAAGGCAGGATATCGACGCGGGCTTGTTGATTGCCGAGAATATTCACTCTTGCCTGAAAGCCATTATCCAGTTGAATGTACTGTGTCGTTTCTTGAACAGCAATACCACCATGAGGGTAAAAAATAAGCTGTTGCTGATTATCGGCGACTGCACGGCCCATTTGTATATCAATCGGCTGACCAGCAATACCCCGTGCCTGATATTGTTGATCACGTTCACGACTATCTTGAGTTGACCAGCGTTTTATTTGTACAGATGAATTTTGCGGATCCTGTAAATCAATATTCAGTTGATCATCAGCAAACCGTTCATCAATCAGTTGTTGTTTGGTACGCAGCACTGTAACAGTCAGGCTTTGCTGCCGGCTATCCAGTTGTTTGACCAGTTGTTCAATTTCTTGAAAGCTTTGCGACGAACTTTTGATAATCAGCAGATTATCGTGACCATTGATAGTAGTGTAGTTATCGACCATCGGTTCAATCATCGGCAATATTTCTGCTGCCAGTCTATGTTGCAAGGTAATGGTTCTGATTTGATCAGCATAAGCAGGTAACGCCAGCAATAAAAATGCTACCGAATAGATTAGTTTCATAATAAGAACCGCCTTGTCGCCACATCTGCAGAGCTGTGATTCCAGCATTCTTCAAACTGTTGTTTGAGTTCACGTACCGTCAAGGGATCATGCAGATTTACTTGTCCCAGGTAACGTTGATTATTAAGACAACGTAAATAGCCAGAATCATCCACCAACAGCACAATATTTTTAGGCCGTTGGTGTTTATCTGACAAAATATGCACGCTGATCGAGCTGGTGAGCTTGGAAACTAACGGTAACAGTCGGTGTGAATTAATGATGCTGCTTTGGGTTTCATCTACCAAAAATCTAATCTTTGACCGGCGACTACTTATACAAAGCTGTTTGATGCATTCAATAATCGCTAAGTTGTCGAGCAAGGTTGAATCCAGTTGACTACCGAGAAAACAAATTTCGCGCTGAGCTGATTCCACCAATGCCAAGGCAGCCGCAGCCGCCTCATGTTTACCATCAAACGCGATGATTTGATTGTTGTTGGCATTAATGGGTTGTTCAGTCATCTAGCAGTTTTTTGCCTGTTCAATGGCATTGCCGATGTAGCTGGCAGGCGTCATATCTTTTAAAGAAAATTTGGCGGCATCAGGCAGATCCAGCGAATCAATAAACTCATGCATGATTTGTTTATTAACGCGTTGTCCACGGGTTAACTCTTTAAGTTTTTCATACGGGTTTTCAATGCCATATCGACGCATGACAGTTTGAATTGGTTCGGCCAATAACTCCCAGTTGGCATCCAAATCTGCCGCCATCGCTTCTGGAGCCGCTTCGAGTTTGCTGATACCTTTCAGTGCAGAGCTGTAAGCCAATAAAGAATGAGCAAAGCCAACACCAATATTACGTAATACGGTTGAATCCGTCAGGTCACGCTGCCAACGTGAAATAGGCAGTTTCATCGCCATATGATCGAAAGTTGCATTGGCAATACCCAGGTTACCTTCCGCATTCTCAAAATCAATCGGATTCACTTTGTGTGGCATGGTGGAAGAGCCGATTTCGCCCTTTACGGTTCTTTGCTTGAAGTAACCAATCGAAATGTAGCTCCAGACATCACGACAAAAATCGATCAGCACAGTGTTAAAACGAATCATTGCCTGGAATAATTCGGCCACATAATCATGTGGTTCAATCTGAGTGGTGTATTTGTTCCAACGCAGGCCCAGTCCGGTGACAAAAGCATTGGCCATCATTGGCCAGTCGATATTCGGGTAGGCAGCATAATGGGCATTATAGTTACCAACAGCGCCGTTCATTTTTCCGTAAAGCAATACGGCAGCAACATGAGTGCGTTGCAGTTCCAGGCGTTTGACAACATTGGCTAACTCCTTACCCAGCGTAGTGGGCGAAGCCGGTTGGCCATGAGTACGTGACATCATCGGTGTTTCAGCCTGTTCCAAAGCCAATTTCTTTAATGCACCAATCAGCGTATCCATTTCCGGTAGGATAACCTGCTCACGGGCATTTTTAAGCATGATGCCGTAGGCGGTGTTATTGATGTCTTCCGAGGTGCAGGCAAAATGCACAAACTCATTTACTGCATCAAGTTCTGCATTGTTTTTGAATTTACGTTTGATGAAGTATTCAACCGCTTTAACATCGTGGTTGGTCTCACGTTCGATAGCTTTGATTTCCGCCGCATCTTCAACTGAAAAGTTATTCATTAAATCATTAAGAAACTGTTCAGCGGTTTCGCTTAATTTTGGGACTTCCTGGATATCGGCATTCGCACCAAGTAAATGCAACCAACGGCACTCAACTTCGACACGAGCTCGCAGCAAACCATACTCACTGAAATAGGGGCGTAAAGCCTTGGTTTTATCGGCATAACGACCATCAACTGGTGAGATGGCAGTAAGAGCTGTTAATTCCATGAAAACTCCATTAAAAATAAGCTGAAAATTGGCCGAAATTATAGCAGAATTTGGCTGTATTTCTGGATTTGATTCAGTTTGCTTTGTGATTTTGCGTTAAAATACCGTCCATCTTGGTTTTAACTTCGGAGCGTTTTCGTGCTGCTAGAATATCAAAAACATGTTGATGAGCGGGCTGCAGAGGGTTTGCCGGCTTTACCTTTGGATGCACAACAAGTATCGGACATTATTGAAGGGCTCAAACAGCCACAAAATGGGGACAGCGAAGCATTACTCGAATTGCTGGTTCACCGTGTTCCACCTGGTGTAGATAAAGCAGCCTATGTCAAAGCGGGCTTTCTCGCTGCAATTGCAAAACAGGAAACGCAATGTGATTTGATAACACCTGTTCGGGCGACTGAACTACTGGGTACGATGATGGGAGGATATAACATCCATCCATTAATCGATTTACTGGATTATGACGCTACTGCCGAAGCCGCACAGACAGCATTATCCAAAATCGTGATGGTCTATGACGCTTATCACGACATTGTTGAAAAAGCCAAAACAAATCCGTACGCAAAACGTGTTTTGCAATCCTGGGCTGAAGCTGAATGGTTTTTATCCAGACCGCAATTAGCCGAATCAATCACGCTTACCGTATTCAAGGTTCCCGGTGAAACCAATACCGATGATTTGTCGCCAGCAACAGAGGCATGGAGTCGACCGGATATTCCATTGCATGCTAAGGCTATGTTGGTCAGTAAAATGCCCGGAGCACTGGATACCATCATCACGCTGAAAGAAAAAGGTTATCCATTAGCCTATGTCGGTGATGTGGTCGGTACGGGGTCTTCACGTAAATCTGCCATTAACTCTGTGCTTTGGCATATGGGCCATGATGTACCGTTTGTGCCTAATAAACGCCAGGGTGGTGTTATTTTAGGTAATAACATCGCGCCGATTTTCTTTAATACCGCAGAAGATTCTGGCGCTCTGCCAATCGAATGTAATGTCGATAAATTAGAGATGGGTGATGTTATTACCATCAAACCTTATGAAGGCAAAATCTATAACCAAGCGGGTGAGGTCGTTTCCGAGTTCACCTTGCGTCCGACAACCATTGCTGACGAAGTTCGTGCCGGTGGCCGTATTCCATTAATTATTGGTCGTGGATTAACCGATAAATCCCGCGAAACATTGGGCATGCCAGCATCTTCAGTGTTTATGCGTCCAGTAGAACCGGTGCATAGTGACAAAGGCTTTACGCTAGCACAGAAGATGGTGGGTGTAGCGTGCGGTGTTGAGGGTGTTCGCCCTGGTGCTTATTGTGAGCCAAAAGTCACTACTGTCGGTTCCCAGGATACAACGGGTGCCATGACTCGTGATGAGTTGAAAGAATTAGCCTGTCTGGGATTCTCCTCAGATTTGGTCATGCAGTCATTCTGTCATACCGCAGCTTATCCGAAACCGGTTGATATCAAGCTGCAGCATGAATTACCGGAATTTATCAGTACCCGTGGCGGTGTGTCATTACGCCCTGGTGATGGCGTTATTCATTCATGGTTGAACCGGATGATTTTGCCGGATACCGTCGGTACTGGCGGTGATTCACATACCCGGTTCCCGATTGGTATTAGTTTCCCTGCAGGCTCTGGCTTGGTGGCATTTGCTGCTGCACTGGGCGTTATGCCATTGGATATGCCGGAATCAGTATTAGTACGTTTTAAAGGTGAAATGCAGCCGGGTATTACGTTGCGTGATCTGGTTAATGCGATTCCCTATGCTGCTATTCAGGAAGGATTGCTGACGGTTGAAAAGAAAGGTAAGAAAAATATCTTTAATGGCCGTGTTTTGGAAATTGAAGGCCTGCCGGATCTGAAAGTTGAGCAGGCATTTGAATTGTCTGACGCCTCAGCAGAGCGTAGTGCCAATGGCTGTACTGTTAGATTAAATAAAGAACCGATTATCGAGTTCCTCAACTCAAATATTTCGTTAATGGAATGGATGATTGCGGAAGGCTATGCCGATGCCAGAACGCTGCAACGCCGCATTGATGCGATGCGTGCATGGCTGGCTGATCCACAATTGCTCGAACCGGATGCTGATGCAGAATATGCTGCGGTTATCGAGATTGATTTGAATGAAATCAAAGAGCCATTACTGGCCTGTCCGAACGATCCGGATGATATCAAACCATTATCCGAAGTCGCTGGTGCCAAAATCGATGAGGTGTTTATCGGATCCTGCATGACCAATATTGGTCATTATCGTGCAGCAGGTAAAGTGCTAGAGAAAATGGGTAATCTGCCTGTTAAACTTTGGGTCGCTCCGCCGACCAAGATGGATCAGCATCAATTAACGGAAGAGGGCATCTACAGTATCTTTGGTCGTGTTGGTGCTCGCACTGAAACCCCGGGTTGCTCATTATGTATGGGTAACCAGGCACGGGTGGCGGATAATGCCACGGTAGTTTCAACTTCTACTCGTAACTTCCCGAATCGTTTGGGTAACGGCGCAGATGTATATTTATCTTCTGCTGAACTCGCGGCTGTAGTTGCC
This sequence comes from Methylophaga sp. SB9B, assembly GCF_004832235.1. Classification (NCBI taxonomy): domain Bacteria; kingdom Pseudomonadati; phylum Pseudomonadota; class Gammaproteobacteria; order Thiotrichales; family Piscirickettsiaceae; genus Methylophaga; species Methylophaga sp. SB9B. Next base: position 146,397 of record NZ_SSXS01000007.1, on the reverse strand, counting down.
AGTCTGGGACGTATCCCAACAGTTGCCGAATATCTGGAGAAAGTCGCCGGTATCCAGCCAATGGCTAATGAGATCTACCGTTATCTGAACTTTAATGAGCTGGAGCACTATCAGCGTGCTAAAGCCAGTTAATCTAGCGAATCATGGAAATAAAAAAGGGCTGTTTTACAGCCCTTTTTTTATGTGTTTTGGTGCTAAATAATCTCAGGTTTGAGCATGTAATTCTGTAGCGGCCTGCAATAATTTATTGCTTTGCAATAAAAACTGCCAGCGTCTGCCACCTTTTTGTTGCCACAACACTGCAGCGCGAATGCCAGTTAACAGTAGAGCGCGAATACGATTTACATTATCAGCTTGTTGCAGATAGGAGGAATCGCCAAATACTTGAATACGCGGGGTAAGCTCACTGACGGTGCGTTGATAAATATCGGCAAATCGGGCAATTACCTGCGTGCTGGTAATACTGCCAAAATACTCGATCTGTTGAGGGATCTGTTCCAGTTCACGAGTGATCAGATCCAACATCGCTGGGCGTTTTGCCAGTTTGCGTTGCAGATGCAAAATACCGATCGCATAACGTAAAACCACGATATCGCCTGGTTGTTTGCGTTTGGAGAGTTGCTGATTGAACTGATGCAGGCCGGTTTTTAAGTTACTAATCCCACCGTAAACGGACTCAGAATCAGGGGCATCCATCACCATCAGGCTTTGTAACATGGTCTGCATATCATCATTATCGACCTGACCAGTCTCAGCAATCTGCTGAACCAGTGTGACCGACTGCATGATGGCGGAAAGGCGATTACCCGATCATGAATAATAGTTTTCTGACTCATGGGTGCATTCCCGGCGCATTGGTGTCAACAATAATACCGCCGCCAAGGCAGACATCATCCTGATAAAACACGACAGATTGTCCCGGCGTGACGGCACGTTGAGGCTCATCAAATTCAACCTGAATATTACCGTTGTTATCCTGTGTGATAACACAAGCTTGATCTGGTTGACGGTAACGAGTTTTGGCCTTTGCGCGACATGGGAATACTGGAGCTTCACCAGCCACCCAAGAGAGTTGTTCCGCAGAGAGTTTAGTGCTGTAAAGCCATTCATGCTCGCCTTGAACAACATATAAAATACGCTTTTCCATATCCTTGCCAGCGACAAACCAAGGCTCGCCACTGCTGTCTTTGCGACCACCGATGCCAAGCCCCTGACGTTGCCCCAGTGTGTAATACATTAATCCTGCATGCTCGCCGATTTTTTCGCCTTCCGGGGTGCGCATTTCGCCTGGCTGAGCCGGAATATAACGACCTAGAAACTCGCGAAAACGTCGCTCACCGATAAAGCAGATGCCGGTGCTGTCTTTTTTATCGTGATTGATGAAGCCGGCTTTTTCGGCAATCTCACGAACTTCAGTTTTTGGCAATTCGCCTAAAGGGAACAGGGTGCGTGATAGTTGAGCCTGACCAAGGGTATAGAGGAAATAGCTCTGATCTTTAGTGTTGTCCAAACCTTTTAATAACTGAAACTTACCCTCAAATTCACGCACTCGTGCGTAATGACCGGTAGCAATCAGATAGCCACCCAATTCCATGGCGTGATCTAAAAAGGCTTTAAATTTAATTTCACGATTGCACAGAATGTCGGGATTCGGTGTACGTCCGGCTTTGTACTCATCAAGAAAATGTTTGAACACATAATCCCAATATTCCATGGCGAAATTGGCTTCATGGAAAACGATGCCGACTTTATCGGCGACTGATTGAGCGTCTTTACGATCTTCCTCAACCGTACATTCGCTTTCATCGGCATAGTCGACCCAGTTTTTCATAAACAGACCTTCAACATCAAAGCCTTGCTGTTTGAGTAACAAGGCCGAGACAGAAGAATCCACACCACCGGACAGACCGACGACTATTTTTTTGTGTTCAGACATAATTAATCAGTTAATAAATCTAGTGGGTAGCGCTTACCGGCAAGGTAATCCTGTAAACATTGTTCAACTAAAGGACTGCGAAATTGGGAGCGACGTTGCTGAATGGTGTCGGCATCTAGCCAAACGGCCTGATGAATATCGGTATCTAACGGAATGTCCAGCTGCTCACCTAAACTTCCGGCAAAGCAGAAGCGAATATAAGTATTCTGTGAAGGCTGATGCCGCCAGCGATAGATACCAATCAACGATTCAGGCGTAAATTGCCAGGCTGTCTCTTCGAGTGTTTCGCGGATAACCGCTTCAATCAGGCTTTCTCCGTCTTCGAGATGGCCGGCTGGCTGGTTGAGTTTGAGTTCGCTGCCGATCATTTCCTCGACCATCAGAAATTGCTGGTCGCGTTCTATTACGGCGGCTACGGTGGTTCTTGGAGTCCAAATCATCGGCGTATTTTATCATGGTCTGAAAATTAACTTCACACCATTGTCCCGGTAAAAGATCATTTATCTGCCATGGACCAATGGCTGCGCGGATCAATCTTAATGTCGGGTGTCCTACTGCTGCGGTCATTCGTCTTACCTGACGATTCTTGCCTTCGCTGATTTGCAACTCCAACCATTGAGTGGGGATAGATTGGCGAAAGCGTACTGGCGGGTGCCTTTCCCAAACTTCTGGTGGGTCGATCAGTCGAGCATTAGCCGGTTTAGTCAGGCCATCATTTAATAAAACGCCACGTTGCAATTGTTCGAGTGCGCCAGCATCTGGAATATTTTCGACCTGAACCCAGTAAGTTTTTGTTAATTTATGCCGTGGATCGCTGATATGATGTTGCAATCGACCATCGTCGGTCAGCAATAATAAACCTTCACTGTCACGATCCAATCGTCCTGCCGGATAAACATCCGGTATATCAATATAGTCTTTGAGTGTTTTTCGACCATCGTTATCGTTGAATTGGGTCAGTACGTCATAAGGTTTATTAAACGCAATTAGTTTGGTCATGGTTATATCAGCGCCATAGATCATGTAAAATGCCACTTTTAACTCCAGGAGCCGTGCATGGCATATCAACACATTAGTGTACCGGAACAGGGTGCAGCCATCGGCGTTAATGCCGATTATTCATTAAATGTACCTAATCAACCGATCATCCCTTTTATTGAAGGTGATGGTATCGGTGTCGATATCACACCGGCGATGATTGATGTGATTGATGCGGCAGTAAACAAAGCCTATAACGGCGAACGCAAAATTTCCTGGATGGAAGTTTATGCTGGCGAGAAAGCCACGGAACTCTATGGTGCAGATACCTATCTGCCAGAAGAAACCATTGATGCATTGAGAGAATATTCGGTATCTATCAAAGGTCCGTTGATGACACCAGTTGGTGGTGGTATCCGCTCTTTGAATGTGGCCCTTCGTCAAACTTTAGATTTATATGTTTGTCAGCGTCCGGTACGTTATTACCCTGGCACACCCAGCCCAGTTAAAGCGCCTGAAAATATTGATATGGTTATCTTCCGGGAAAACTCTGAAGATATTTATGCCGGCATAGAATGGGCTGCAGGTACACCGGAAGTTCAAAAAGTCATCGACTTTTTACGCAAAGATATGGGCGTAAGCAAAATCCGTTTCCCGGAAACTTCAGGTATCGGTATCAAACCGGTTTCTAAAGAAGGAACCGAGCGCCTGGTACGTAAAGCCATTCAGTATGTTATCGACAATGACCGTGATTCATTGACCTTGGTACACAAGGGCAACATCATGAAGTTTACCGAAGGTGCGTTTAAACAGTGGGGTTACGATCTTGCTGAAAAAGAATTTGGTGCAACACCTTTGGATGGTGGTTCCTGGAAAACCTTTACTAACCCTAATACCGGTAAACAAATCGTTATCAAAGATTCGATAGCGGATGCGTTTTTACAAGAAATCCTGTTACATCCTAAAGATTATGATGTGGTCGCAACATTGAATCTGAATGGTGATTATATTTCTGATGCACTGGCTGCACAGGTGGGCGGAATAGGTATCTCACCCGGCGCAAATCTGGCAGATGCGGTGGCTATGTTTGAAGCGACTCATGGCACAGCTCCGGCATTAGCTGGAAAAAACAGCGCAAATCCGTCATCATTGATCCTTTCAGCCGAAATGTTATTACGTCATCTAGGTTGGGTCGAAGCGGCAGATCTTGTCGTTTCCGGCGTCTCAGGCGCCATTTCTAATGCGCGTGTCACCGGTGATTTAGCTCAGGCTATTGGCGTCGATGCGTTGAGTTGTAGTGATTATGCTGCAGCTGTTATTCAAAACATGTAAGGAGTTTTCATGAAAGTTGCAGACAATAAAGTAGTTGTAATTGACTACACGCTAACCGACAACAGCGGCACAGTAATCGATAGCAGTGAAGGTGCAGGCCCGCTGGCGTATCTGCATGGTGCAGGCAATATTATCCCTGGTTTGGAAGATGCTTTGATGGGTAAAGAAGCGGGCGATAAAGTTCAAGCCAGTATCGAGCCAGCTAATGCATACGGCGAACGCCATGAAGCATTAAAACAAGATGTACCAGCTGATTTATTCAGTGGCGTAGACAACGTTGAAGTGGGCATGCAATTTCAGTCTGAAACAGAGCAAGGCCCGGTTTTAGTTACGGTTATCGCGATAAACAATGATACTGTTACCGTAGATGGCAATCATCCATTAGCCGGTGTTCATCTGAATTTTGATGTTGAAATTCGTGAAGTACGTGAACCAAGTGCTGAAGAATTGGAACACGGCCATGTTCACGGTGAAGGTGGACATCACCACTAAACCTCTTTGTTTTTTAACATTTTAAAGACGGGCATTGCGCCCGTCTTTTTGTTTCCGGCATAGAATTACATGCAAACTATCGAACAACTTGAACAACAATTTGGCATTCCTGGTTCTCTCAATTTTTCGATGGGGCCTTCAGAGTGCGTAATGATCAACATTGATACACCTTTCGCTAAGGCACGTATAACTACTCAAGGCGCGCAAATTTTATCGTACCGGGCAGCGGATGCATTACATGATTTGTTGTTTTTGAGCCATTTGACTCGCTATGGTAATCGCCGAGCAATTCGTGGCGGTGTTCCTATCTGTTGGCCATGGTTTGGGGTAGACCCCAGTGGTTCGGGCCGCCCAGCACATGGTTTTGCTCGCATTCGAGTGTGGGACGTTACCGATGTTCAGCAGACCGAAAGCGGCGGTATTGTGTTGACCTTGAACTTAACCCCCGATCCGGTTGATGAAAAGCTTTGGCGTTGTGCCTATAGTTTGGAAATGAAGATTGAGATTAGTGAACAACTCAAACTTTCATTGACGACCAAAAATCTCGATAGCGAATGTTTTGTGATATCTCAGGCGCTACATACCTATTTTGCAGTGGGTGATATTCATAAAACTCAGGTAAGAGGGCTTGATAACCATCATTATCTCGATAAAGTAGAAAATTTCCGCGAAAAATTACAGCAGGGTGAGATTCATTTTCGAGGTGAAGTCGATAGAGTTTATTTGGATAGCTCCGACAACCTGTTTATTGAAGATACTGAGTGGTCAAGACGCATCGTGGTGGAAAGTGCAGGCTCAAATACAACTATCGTTTGGAACCCTTGGGATCGGGTCACCAGCTTAAAAGACATGACAGATGATGCTTATCAGTATTTTGTTTGTGTTGAAAGCGCTAATGCAGCAAATGACAGTATCAGCCTAGCGCCAGGTGAATCTCACACGCTTTCTGCGTGTTATCGAATCATGCCACTTAGTTAGTCTGACCAGCGTTGACGTAATTCTTCACGGTGTAAGGCCAACCATTGAATCGCGATAATTGGAATGGCAGAGATGATTTTGCCAGCTTCAAGCAATTCATAAACCTGATCGAACGATAAAACACTTACGGAGATATCTTCATCTTCTTCATCAAGTCCGTGCAAGCCGCCGATATGGGTGCTATCAATACGGCCACAGAATAAATGCAGCAGTTCAGATGTACCGCCCGGTGAAGTAAAAAACTCGCTGATTTTAATCATCTCAAGTATTTCACAACCGGATTCCTCTACGGCTTCACGATAAGCAACTGATTCTGGCGTTTCACCCGGTTCAATCGCGCCCGCAACAATTTCCAGCAACCATGCACGCTCATCATTTAACTGTAAGGCACCTGGGCGGAATTGCTCGATAATCACCAGAGCATCTTTTTGCGGATCGTAGAGTAATACGGCTACACAATTTCCACGATGAAACACTTCACGAGTCAGTGGGGCACTCCAGCCACCTTTATACAAAGTATGTTTGACCGAAACAATTTTCAAACTAAAAAAACCGCTATAAGCGGTTTTTTGCTCGATGATTTCAAATTGTTTTTTGCTCATCTAAATACTGTTTTTTTTAGCTAAAAAATTATTTGTTTTGTTCAAATGCCGAGTTTTGCATACCTTCTAGACTTCGAAGTACTGCAGTAAACTTAGTGCCATCTTTCTCAATATGCTCGAGTTTAACTGGTAAGTAACCTAATTCTGGTGCGCACCACAGCGTGGTTTCCCGGTCTTTATCACTATCACGATCACGTTGTCGGGTAAATTTAACCGTATCAATTTTGCCAAGCGGAGTAGAGATCGTTTCTTGCTCAAGCCGCTCTATCTGGTAATGCTTTATCCGTCCGCCATCAGCAATCAGATAGTTAAAAACCTTCTGGTCAGGATCTTGTTGTAAATCTAGGCGTAGCTGTACTTGGTAAATATGTTTTTCCAATGTACCTGATTCGATGTCGAGTTCCCATGGATGTACTTTATCGTCAATCTGCACTTTATTTGCAGGCCAATCAAAATCCATGCGCAGGTATTTATCTTTTTTGCCGCCGTTACGCTGATAAAGATATTGATGAGGTTGGATTTGTTGATCGGCGAGAGTCCATAAACTGGTTTCTTTTACCGTATCACGTCTGAACATGGCGACCACGCCCTTAGCTTTAGTGACCGAGCGGAAACGATGTAAACCATCAGATAATGTCTCAAGTTGTTGAGTTAGCTCACCTGCCTGCAGGCCATTCATTTCAATCTGATATTTTGCTGAATAATCCTCCATGTCTTGGGCAAAAGCCAAGGAGGACATCATGGAAAATACTAAAAAATAAAAATAGCGCATGGATAATCAGCTCTGATGTTGTTCGATTAACAACCTTAAGGCATCTGGATACAGCTTATGTTCCTCAACTAACACTCTCGCGGCCAGTGTTTCTTCAGTATCAGCTTCCAGAACTGGCACTTTGGCTTGCAATATAACCGGTCCTGCATCTAATTCTTCGGTGACAAAATGCACTGAAGCGCCGTGTTCAGATTCACCGGCTTCGATAGCTCTTTTATGGGTATGCATACCTTTGAACTTCGGTAATAGCGACGGATGAATATTGATTAAACGATTGGCATAATGCTGAACAAATGCCGCGCTGAGAATTCTCATAAAACCCGCCAGCACGACATAATTAGGCTCAAATTTATCAATTAAATCCATCAATTGCTGATCAAATGCTTCACGGCTGGCGAAGTTTTTGTGATCCAGTGTTTCGGAAGTTATGCCGGCGTCTCTGGCAAAATCCAAACCAGCCGCATCAGGACGATTACTGATAACGGCTGCAACTTCAGCATTTAATTTATCAGCCTGAATAGCATTAACGATAGATTGCATATTGCTGCCACGACCTGAAATCAGGATGACAAGTTTAGCTGGGGTGGGGTTACTCATTTAATAATGACTTGTTCGTCAGAATCAGTGGCTTCAATATGACCAATACGCATGGCGGTTTCGCCCAATGCGGTCAAGATTTGCACTGTTGCATCTGCATCTTGTTCAGCCACACATACCACCATACCGATACCATTATTAAAGGTGCGGTACATTTCACGGTCAACCACATTTCCCTGTTGTTGCAACCAATCAAATACTGCAGGTCTTTGCCAGCTTTTGCTATCAATAACCGCAGTCACATGTTTTGGTAATACCCGGGGGATATTTTCTAATAAACCACCGCCGGTAATATGAGATAAAGCATGAATACTAATTTTTTCATGAAGTTGCAATAGTGATTTAACGTAAATTCTGGTTGGTGCTAATAGTTTCTCAGCTAAGGTTGCACCATCAAATGGCATGTTTAGATCGGCTTTGCTCACTTCGATGATCTTACGAATCAGCGAATAACCATTGGAGTGCGGTCCAGAAGATGCAATACCGATAATGGCATCGCCGGCTTTTACTTTCGAGCCATCAATAATGTTATCTTTTTCGACGATCCCGACACAGAAACCCGCCAGATCAAAATCACCTTCCTGGTACATGCTAGGCATTTCAGCTGTTTCACCACCAACTAAAGCTGCACCAGATTGCAGGCAACCTTCAGCAATACCTCTGACCACATCGGTTGCTACATCGATATCCAGCTTTCCGGTTGCATAATAATCCAGAAAAAACAAAGGCTCTGCGCCTAAAACAGCGATATCATTGACACACATGGCAACTAAATCAATACCGATGGTGTCATGTATTCCAGCTTCGATTGCCAGTCTTAATTTGGTACCGACGCCATCTGTGCCAGAGACCAGAACCGGGTTTTTATATTTATCGAGTGGTAGTTCAAACAGGCTGCCAAAACCACCCAGGCCAGCCATCACACCAGGACGACGGGTTTTAGCGGCTAAGGGTTTGATACGCTCGACAAGCGCATTTCCGGCTTCGATATCAACACCGGCATCGCGGTAACTGAGAGCTTGGTTTGATTGGGTAGGTGGAACGACGGGATCGGTCATGCTGGCTTCCTGATTATTTGGACATCACACACAAAAAACAGCGTGTTAGAATACCACAATGCCTAGATTATTTTTCTCACTGATTTTCGTTTTCGCTGCGTCGATTGCCTCCGCAGCGGAAGTTACTGATTTGTATCAAGCTCAAGCGCCTGTCGAGTCGCAGAGTGAGGAGGATCGTAAACGCCTCGCGCCGGATTTGCTCAAACAGGTTGTTATAAAAGTAGTCGGTGACCGCCGAGCGGTGGAGCAAGCGGATATTTCAGCCTTGGTGACTGATGCTGAACGTTATATCGATCAGCATTACTATCAGCAGATCCCAACCATCGACAATGACACTCCAGCACAACAACTGGCATTAACGATAGATTTTAATGCCAACGGCATCAATACCGCATTACAGCGAATTGGTTTACCTGTTTGGGACAAAATACGTCCCGAGTCGCTGTTGTGGGTAGCTATTGATTATCAGGGTAAACAGCAATTAATCACTGAAGGCGATGAAGATTCATTGGTTTTGCAAATTCAACAGGTGGCTAAAAAACGCGGTATTCCGCTGCTGATGCCACTAATGGATTTGGAAGATCAAAGTCAGCTGACTTTCAATGATGTTTCCACCGGTAATTCCACAGCGGTAAATCAAGCTTCAGAACGCTATGGTGCCTCCATTGTGGTAACTGCGCGTTTGAGTGGAAATGCTGAGTCGGCGGAGATTAGCTGGCAGGCAATCCTCGGTGAAGATACTGAACGTTGGTCCAGTCAAGGTAACGTAAAAACTGCTATTCAGCAGGGGGTAGATGAACTTGCTGATCGACTTGGTCGACGCCTTAACATGCCAATCAGTTCATCAGGTGACACTGAGTTAGCTATTCAAGTGTCAGGGGTCAATGACTTTGAAGGCTACAGTCGTTTAATGGATTATCTGGGAAGTTTGCAGGTTGTATCTGATATCAAAGTCGGCAGTTTAGGTAGCGAGAAGCTGGACTTGGTGTTGGTCATTCAGGCTGAACCTGAAAGATTCCGTCAATTACTGTCAATGGGCCGGGTGGTGCAACCTGACTCTACTGACAACACTGGTTTGCAGTATCGGTTATTACCTTGAGTCCACGGGATATTCCCAACCTTATATGTCTATTTAGAATTTTATTGGTTGGACCAATCGTCTGGCTGATGCTACATGAAAACTTTTCAGCAGCATTATTACTGGTGGCAATAGCAGGTATTTCAGATGGCTTAGATGGCTTTCTGGCCCGTCATTTTCATTGGCAAAGTCGCTTGGGTTCAATTATTGATCCTCTTGCAGACAAACTTTTGCTGGTCGCTACATTTGCTACGTTAACCTATATGCAATTATTGCCTTTGTGGCTATTATTGCTGGTGCTCGGCAGAGATATACTGATTGTCTGCGGTGCTTTGGCTTATCATCTTAAGTATGGTGAATACGAACTGACTCCGCTCTGGAGCAGCAAAATCAATACGGTATTTCAAATTGCATTAGTCTTGCTAGTCATTGTGCAACAACAGTGGCTGCCGCAAGCTGCAACATGGAGCACAACCTTGATCTGGTTGGTGGTGGCGAGTGTCATCATTAGTGGCAGTGAATATATTGTGGTTTGGGGGACAAACGCGTGGCGTCAGAAGAACAAAAACTGATTAGCGATACCAATAAAGTTTTGCTGTTAGGTCTGTTAATTTTGGGGGGCTGGCTGGTGATGCGGCTTTCCTCTGTATTAACGCCTTTTTTTGTTGCCGCTCTGCTGGCCTATCTTGGCGATCCGCTGGTCGATAGACTGGAAAAGTCCCGTTTATCTCGAACTGGTGCGGTTTGTGTGGTGTTTGGAGTGTTTGTGCTCAGTGGGCTGATTCTGTTATTAATCTTTATCCCCATGTTGAGCGGACAGTTAGTCTCTCTGTTTGAAAAAATGCCCAACTACCTGGATCAATTGCAAAGTTCGATCGAACCTTTATTACAAACAATTGGTTTATCCACCGAAATGATTGATCTGAATACGCTTAAAACAGCGTTTAAGGATTATTGGTCTGAAGCGGGAAAATTTGCCGGTGATCTGTTTGGATATATGACGCATTCGGGAATGGTTATTTTGCAATTGCTGACCAATCTGGTGTTGATTCCTGTTTTGACATTCTATCTTTTACGCGATTGGGATGATCTGGTCGCCAGAATCCGTGAGATTTTACCCCGCAAGCATGCGGGCAAGATCACCCAAATCTCCATTGAATGTGACGATATGCTGGCAGGCTTTTTACGTGGTCAGCTAATGGTTATGTTAGCGTTATCAATTATTTACAGTATTGGTCTTATGTTCATCGGTCTGGATTTGGCATTGTTATTAGGTGTTATCGCCGGAGTCGTGAGTTTTGTGCCTTATCTTGGATTATTTGTGGGTATTACCCTGGCTGGGCTGGCCGCTTATTTACAATTTCAGGAATGGTTGCCGGTATTAATGGTTGTGCTGGTGTTTGGCTTTGCACAGTCAATTGAAAGTATGTTTCTGACACCAAGATTTGTCGGTGAACGAATCGGCCTGCACCCAGTGGCGGTAATATTTGCTGTGATGGCCGGTGGTACGTTATTTGGATTTGTCGGTGTATTGCTGGCACTGCCGGTTGCCGCTGTGGTGATGGTTTTATTACGCCATGCACACCATCGTTATCTGAACAGTCATTTGTATTCTTAACCGCGCTGCAACGATGAACAAGCAAGAAATACAGCTGACACTGCGCCTTACGCCGCAGGAAATCTTTCGAATAGATAATTTTATATTTGAAAATGATGAGTTAGCCTCAGTAGTTGACGTTTTTTGCCGTGAGAGTAAACCTGACTTTCTCTATCTTTGGGGAGAATTAGGTGTCGGGAAAACGCATTTAACTCTGGCGGTTGCCGAACAACTACAACAGCGTGGTCATCAGGTAAGTTATATCAATCTTCAGGAGTTACTCGATACCGCAACCCCTGAAATATTGTCTTCGTTATTTCAGACTGATGTTGTTTGTCTGGATGATTTGCAGGCAATTTCTGGTGAAGCAGCCTGGGAAGAAGCATTGTTTCATTGCTTTAATCGCTTACGTGAACATGAGCATAAATTACTGATTTGTGCTGACCAAAATCCTGCGCAATTAGCCATTCAACTCCCTGATCTGCGTTCCAGATTGGCTACCGGTTTAATTTACCAATTACCCTCAATGACCGATGTGTTGAAACAACAAGCATTGATAAGTCATGCGCAAAGTCGGGGATTAATTCTGCCGGAAGAAGTAGCCCAATATTTGTTACGCCATTACAGCCGTGATATGCCGTCACTGATGCTGGTATTACAACGACTTGATAAGGCGTCTTTACAGGCACAACGTCGGCTGACGATCCCATTTGTTCGGGAAGTTATACAGCATGGCTGAAAAGCCATCAGTGACGATTATCTGGCCCGGCTTAGCGACTGCGATGCAGGAAATCAATCAGTCTTTAGTGCCCGAAGATCTGCAGAAATTATTAAAAAAAGCTCACTTTATTGCCACTGAACATACGTTTGAACACGAACTCATTCAGTTATTTAGCGCTAATAATCTTTCCGGTCCTGATTTACCTACCGCAAAATTACGCAATCCAGGTCAATTAAGTTTGTGTGCCGACCCATGTTATCTGCATGCCGATCGCGATCGACTTTTTATTATTTCCCATCAATGATTTAACAATGGAAGAGGGCACGCAGCTTAGAGAAAGTATTCAACCTCTGTTGAATGATTTTGATGCTCAACTGGTGCCTAATGATTTGAACCATTGGTCAATATGGTTGGAAACTATGCCAGATATCGCGTTAACGGCAATGCCATCATTAATTGGTCAATCGATAGCCTCAGCATTACCGAGTGGGACTGAACAAAACGATTGGTTGCGGTTAGGCAATGAAATTCAGATGGCTTTATTTGAGCATCCGGTAAATCAACAAAGGCAGTCTGCAGGCAAATTACCGGTCAACAGTCTCTGGTTCTGGGGGAAAGCTGATTGGCAGCCACAAGCAAATACCTGGCAGCAGCTTTATGGTGACGCGGCGTTATTAAAATCGCTTGCATCAGCGACTTCAACGAGCTTGCAACCAATGTCTGAATGGAAATCTGAAAATACGATGACGGGTCAGCAGTTACTGGTATTTCCTGAGCTGGATTTACAAAATAACTGGCCACAGCGACTGGAACAAAATACAACGCAGCACATTTTGCCTTTGCTAAATAGATTACGTCGTTATCAAATTCGTCAATTACGCTTAATTATTCCGCAACATGGCCAGTATTACTGGCGTTGCTGGGATACCTGGAAACCCTGGTAAAACGATGAATATTCAACAGCGAACAACAGAAGATTTAAGCGCTTTACCCAATGACTGGCCAGAGTGCATTCGCAGAATCATGGCCGCACGCGGTATCAAAAAGGCTGATGAATTGACCTTTGATTTAGCTGAGTTGCCAAAACCCTCGGAAATGCTGGGCATGGAAGCCGCCGTAACATTATTGATTCAGGCATTACAGCAACAATGGCGAGTAATGATTGTGGCGGATTTTGATAGCGATGGCGCTACTAGCTGCGCTGTGATGATGCGAGGTTTACGCATGATGGGCTTGCAACAGATTGATTTTATTGTGCCGAATCGATTTGTTCATGGCTATGGTTTAACCACTGAATTATTAAATGAAATTGCTGCTGAAAACCAACCGGATTTATTGATTACCGTGGATAACGGGATTGCCAGTCTGGATGGTGTTGCTCTGGCCAAACAACGTGGGATGCAAGTGTTGATCACTGATCATCATCTTGCGGCAGAACAATTGCCACAAGCCGATGCCATCGTTAATCCTAATCAACCAAATGATAACTTTCCCAGCAAAATGCTGGCCGGTGTTGGGGTGGCGTTTTATGTACTGCTCGGTTTGCGGCAGGGATTACGCGATATTAACTGGTTTGAATTACAAAAACTGGCAGAACCACGTCTGGTGGAATTGCTGGATTTGGTGGCATTGGGCACCGTCGCCGATGTCGTGCCTTTGGATAGGCTCAATCGCACATTGGTAGATCTGGGTCTGAAACGCATGCGGCAGGGACGTGCCTGTGCAGGTATTCGTGCTTTATTACAGATTGCCGGTAAGGACATCAGTCGATTATCTGCTCAGGATTTGGGC
>NZ_SSXS01000007.1:61848-132366 GCF_004832235.1 Methylophaga sp. SB9B | reverse complement strand
AGCTCAATCGCACATTGGTAGATCTGGGTCTGAAACGCATGCGGCAGGGACGTGCCTGTGCAGGTATTCGTGCTTTATTACAGATTGCCGGTAAGGACATCAGTCGATTATCTGCTCAGGATTTGGGCTTTGCCATTGCGCCAAGGTTAAATGCTGCCGGTCGTATGGAAGATATGGGGCTGGGCATTGATACCTTAATGACAGATAACTTTGCCATGGCTCAGCAAGCTGCTCAGTTACTGGATCAGATTAATCTTGAACGTCGCTCGGTTGAACAAGGTATGCAGCTGGAAGCCCTGGCGATGCTGGAAAAACTTCAGCTTAATGAAACCAGTCAGGCAGCTGCTTATTGTTTATATGAAGAAAGCTGGCACCAAGGGGTCATCGGGTTACTCGCCTCTCGAATTAAAGAAAAACTGCATCGGCCGGTCATAGTGTTTGCACCGGGCGAACCTGGCGAAATCAAAGGTTCGGCACGCTCCATAACAGGCGTTCATATTCGTGATGTGCTGGTTAATGTCGCTGCTAAATATCCGGATTTAATTTTGCGCTTTGGCGGACATGCGATGGCAGCAGGGTTAACATTAAATCAGAACGATTTTTCATTATTTGAAAAGGCATTCAGGGACGCTGTAGAGCTTGCAGCCGATCCCACAGTATTTGAACGTGCTTTGTATTCTGATGGTGAATTATCGGTGCAGGAACTGAACATGCACCTGGCCGAGCAATTACCGGTTCTGGCACCATGGGGACAGGCTTTTCCGGAACCACAGTTTCATGGTCAGTTTGTTTTGCAGAATTATCGTCATGTCGGTCAGCAATCTGACCATCTTCGGTTAACCGTCAAACTGGATGATGGGCGTGAAATCACGGCCATGGCGTTTCGTCAGACAGCCCAGTATGGCTGCAAATCGGCCAGAAAGTTGGCTTGCATTATCGCCTGGATGTGAATGAATTCCGGCAAACAAAATCATTACAATTGTTGGTTGATAATATCTTGCCGAGTTAAATATCCAGAGTTTGGATAGTCACCTGCTGTCGGAAATCAGCCAGTTCATGACCTTGAAATAATTCTGTTCCGGCGTGCATTACGGTACCGGCTCCACAGGCGATACCATAGCGCAATGCCGTTTCGGGCTGATCATCAAGACTGAACCCGGCCACCAGACCCGCCACCATGGAATCACCTGCACCCACGGTAGTATTCACTGGCACCGCTAACGCTTTCGCATAAAAACTGTTTTTCGGGCTGACTAATAAAGCACCTTGATCGCCTAAAGAAACACAGACATGGGTAACCCCGGACAGTTGCAGTTGTCTGGCGCATTCGGCAATAGCTTCTATAGTGTTGAGTTTTATTTGCAGCAGGGTTTCCAGTTCATACAGATTGGGTTTAATCAAAAATGGTTTCGCTTCAATTGCCAAACGCAATATTTCACCATGACTGTCAACGACAGCACGTCCGCCTTGTTGCCGGATTTTATTAATTAAATCAGCATAAAGAGTGGCAGGTATATTGGGTTGGAAGGACCCGCTCAGAATGCCATAACCATTTCCTACAGCATTGGCAAAATTCTCCACCAATTCAGTTAACTGAGCTGCCGGGACGGGGGTACCGGCATCAGTGATTTGAAATTGAGATTGTGTATCAAGCTCAATAATCGTGCTGTTAATGCGTGTCTGTCCTGAGACAGGATGAAACATAATATTGGGTAGCTGTTCAACAAGCATGTCTCGCAGAATCTCACCAACTGAACCGGCAATAACACAGTACGTTGTTGCATCTACCTGCATACGAAACAAAGCCCGCCCAATATTGATACCATTACCACCTGGATCATGACGGGCAGCATCGGAACGTGATTTTTGGTCGGGGATTAACTTTTTGACATGGTAAGTCACATCCAACGCAGGGTTTAAACATAACACATGAATGTTTCCCGATGACGGCGTCATGACTGTCTCCGTTAATAAAATTTGTTCGATAAAATGATGCTCAGCTGACCAATAATAAACTGCATTTCTGATAAAGGCTCCAAATGAAACCAACGCATGTCGCGGTATTCAGCGCAAAACCCTATGATCAGGCCTATCTCACAGAAATGGCCGATGAGCGCGTATCTTTATGTTTTTATGAAATGGCGTTAAATCCAATGACAGCAGCATTGGCCAAAGATGTTGAAGTGGTCAGTGCGTTTGTTAATGACGATATATCGGCTGAAACACTTAAAATGCTGGCAGAAAACGGTACCCGTTTAATTGCGTTACGCTGTGCCGGGGTTAATCAGGTGGATTTAACGGCCGCTGACAACCTTGGTATAACCGTCGTCAATGTGCCAGCTTATTCACCCTATGCGGTCGCGGAACATACTATTGCGCTGATGTTGGCATTAAGTCGGAAGATACCGCGGGCCTATAATCGTGTTCGCGATGGTAATTTTTCTCTGGATGGTTTGCTGGGTTTTGATTTTTTCGGTAAAACCGCGGGCATTATCGGTGGCGGTAAAATTGGCCTGTTAGTGGCTGAGCGTTTGCGAGCATTTGGTTGCCAGGTTTTGATTTATGAACCGCATAACGCTGAACCAGCCAAACAAGCAGGTTTTGACGTAGTGACACTCGACAGCTTGCTCGGTCAAAGCGATATTATCAGCCTGCATTGTCCATTAAATGATGCAACACATCATATTATTAATGCTGTCAGTCTTAGGCTTACCAAACCGGGCGTAATGCTGATAAATACCAGTCGCGGAGCTTTATTGGATACAGTCGCCGTATTGGATGCCTTGAAAGCGCTGCATATTGGCTATCTGGGAATAGATGTCTACGAACAGGAAGGCAGTCTGTTTTTTGAAGACCATTCAACCGATATTATTCAGGACGATATATTCCAGCGTTTATTGACCTTTCCAAATGTGCTGGTCACGGGGCACCAGGCCTATTTTACCCGGGAAGCATTGCAGCATATCGCTCAGACAACTTTGCAGAATATTGATGATTTTATGATGGGTAAGGCACTGAAAAACCGAGTGGAAATACGTTAAGTGTTTGATGAAATCTTCACCAGCATCAATAAGTTGATGCCGGATTTTAAAGCCAGACCGCAACAAGTCGAAATGAGTCGCTTTATCCATCAGCGGCTGCAACAATCGCAAAATAGAATGGCGGTAGTGGAAGCACCAACCGGCGTGGGGAAAACGCTGGCATATCTCAGCGGTGCCATTGAAACAGCTTTGAATAGTAAAAAATTGCTGGTTATCAGTACTGCAACCGTCAATCTGCAACAGCAATTGATTCAGAAAGATTTGCCACAGTTTTCAGCCGCTTTGCCACAACCGATACGCTTTATGCAGATAAAAGGCCGCCGCCGTTATGTCTGTCCCAGCAAACTGGCACAACTGGCAACCACACCAGAACAGCAGGATTTAACGCTGGATGTGGATCAAAAGTATCAGCAGGTATTGATGCAAACCCAAGCGAAGAATCTGTTTCAGGATTGGGATGAACATCGCTGGGATGGCGATCGGGATAGTCGTACCGATGCGATTGATATGGCTCTGTGGAATGAAGTATCTACCGATTCAGAAGGCTGTGCCGGTAAGAGCTGCCGGTATTTCATCAGCTGTCCGTATTATCTGCTGCGTAAAGAAATGCAGCTGGCACAGGTAGTGGTAGTGAATCACGATTTATTACTCAGTGATGCTGACTTGGGAGGCGGGCTAGTGTTGCCCAATCCTGAAGAGCTTATTCTAGTGTTTGATGAAGCCCATAATCTGCCGCAAAAAGCGCTGGGACATGCCGCCAAAGCATTGAACTTTGCCCAGCTTTATCAAACCATTGAAACCGCTGATAGTCTGATGAAAAAGCTACCCACTGCTTTGGCTTTCCGGCAGCATGATTTTGGCTATATGTTTAAGGAAATTCGTCAGGATTTACCTGCCATCATTAGTCTGCTGCAACAACTACTGGATATTCTGGGCAGTGATGCCACAGTAAATGAAATGCTGGAAGGTCATATCAGTGAGCCGCGTATTTTCTGGGGCAGTCCGTTACTCAATGCCTTGTTTATCCCCTGTCAGAACCTGTTACAGCGGGCCAATTCTATCTATAAACACTTTTCTTTGATTGGCAAATGGATTAAAGAAGGACTGGAGAAAACCCAGTTAAGCAATAAAGTCGGCGAAGCATTGCTGCCTCAAGTGGGAACGGTACAGAATATTTTTGGTTATCTGATTGATTTCATGGCGTTGTTTCTAGATGAAGACAAAGCAGAGCGCCCACCCAATGTGCGCTGGCTGGCACAGGAACAGTTTGCCAAACAACAAACACTGGTGATTCATGCCGGGCCGATGACAGCGGCAGGTTTTCTGGATCGCAGTTTATGGCAACGTGCTTATGGGGTGGTAATGACCTCAGCCACTTTACGGGGCATGGGATTATTCCAGCGTTTCCGGGCGGATTGTGGCTTACAGCGTTACGATGAAAAACACTTTCTGGCGCTGCCTTCACCGTTTAAATATCAGCAACAGGCGGTGTTAAAACTGCCCATGATGCAGTATTTACCTAATGAAAATTTGCCGCAATGGCAGCAGGAAGTTGTTAGCCAACTCAAATCAATTATTGATATTCAAGCGGCGACGCTGGTGCTCTTCACCTCCCGCCAGGTGATGTTGCAGGTGTATAAGCAATTGCCATTGTCATTGAAAAATTTGATTCTTTTACAAGGTGATCAGCTGTCGCCCAAAAATATGATCGTCAAACATATTCAGCGGATTGAAGCAGGGCGGGGCAGCATTATTTTTGGGATGGATCGGTTTGCGGAAGGTGTCGATTTGCCCGGTAATTTGTGCACCCATGTAATCATTACCAAACTGCCATTCCCGGTATTTACCCGGCCGATTGAACAGGCTCGTCAGGAGTGGATCCTCAAACGTGGTGGTCAACCATTTATTAGTTTGTCATTGCCAGCAGTCAGTGTGAAGTTGATTCAGGCCTGTGGTCGACTGCTTCGCAAAGAAACAGATTCAGGTCAGATAACTATTCTGGATCGGCGTTTATTGACTAAAAATTACGGTAAACAATTACTGTCTCACTTACCGAATTATCAAGTAATCACTGAATAAAAAAAAGCCCGGCGAACCGGTTTTTTGTTTACATGTAAATAACTAACTTATTCAGTGCGGCTGGTGACTTCCAGCAAATGATAGCCAAATTGAGTTTTAACTGGACCTTGAACGGTATTGACTGGGCAGAAAAAACTACTTTGTCGAATTCAGGCACCATCATGCCCGGGCCAAATTCACCCAAGTCACCGCCTTGACGGCTGGAAGGGCAAGAAGAATTTTCTTTGGCGACGGCAGCAAAATCTGCGCCTTCTTCGATTTCGCGTTTCAATTCCAGACAGATTTCTTCACTGTCCACCAGGATGTGTCGTGCGGTTGCTCTAGCCATAATAGTTCCGTAATTAATGTGTAAATTGCCGGCTTATGCCAGCTGTTTTAACAGGGCATTTGCCGTGGCTTCTGACGAAGCTGGGTTTTGTCCTGTAATCAAAATGCCATCCGTAATGACGAATGAACTCCAGTCGTCACCTTTTTCATAAATAGCGCCACGTTGTTTGAGGGCATCTTCGAGTAAAAAGGGTACAACATCAGACAAGCCTACCGCATCTTCTTCACTATTTGAAAATGCTGTGAGCTTTTTACCTTTAATCCATGGATCATCGCCGATGGTTTTAACGTGTAACAAAACAGCCGGGGCGTGACAGACCACCGCCACCGGTTTATTGGCGAGCACAAAACTTTCAATCAGTGCGATCGACTTTGTATCTTCAGTTAAATCCCATAACGGACCATGTCCACCTGGATAAAACACTGCATCATAATCTGCGGCATGTACATCGGCCAATTTAAGCGTATTAGCCAGTTGATTTTTGGCATCAGCATCATTTTCAAAACGCCGGGTAGCGTCTGTTTGAAAATCAGGCTGATTGCTTTTGGGATCAAGTGGCGGTTGACCACCTTTGGGGGAGGTCAGTGTTATTTCTACCCCGGCGTCTTTCATTACGTAATACGGTGCTGCGAGTTCTTCTAGCCAGAAACCGGTTTTTTCTCCGGTATTGCCAAGCTTATCGTGCGAAGTTAGTACCACTAATATTTTCATGGTTGTTTCTCCTGAAATTTGTGGTTTTGAGGATTTATGAGATGTTACTTATTCGAAATGGGGTTTAGGCAATAAAATTTCAAGCAATATTGCAATTCATTCCTATCGTCGTAAACTCACATTAGGGTCTGTCGCTCTTTATATAGCAGCCTCTGTTGTGGCTGAAAATGCACAACAGCGGCGCGGATAGAGCAGTTCAACAGACACCAAAATAATAACAGCGAGAGAAAACTATGAAAAAAGAAACTATCTGTCTGCATGAAGGTTATGAAACCGATCCCACCACTAAATCCTGCGCGGTACCTATTTACCAAACTGTGGCGTTTGAATTTGATAATGCCCAGCATGGTGCCGATCTATTTAATCTTGATGTTCCCGGGAATATCTATAGTCGAATTATGAACCCCACCTGGGATGTATTGGAAAAGCGTGTAGCGGCGTTGGAAGGTGGTCTTGCTGCACTGGCGACTTCTGCTGGAAGTGCTGCGATTCATTACGCAATCCTCACTATTGCTGAGGCTGGCGACAATATAGTAACAACACCGCAGCTCTATGGTGGAACCTATACTTTGTTTGCTCACATGCTTCCTAAGCTCGGTATTGAAGTGCGATTTGCATCAACCGATCAAGCTGCTGACTTGGAAAAATTGATTGATGCGAAAACCAAAGCGGTTTTCTGTGAATCAATCGGCAATCCGGCAGGTAATATTGTCGATATCGAGCCAATTGCAACAATGGCACATAAACACGGTGTTCCAGTAATCGTTGATAACACTGTGGCAACTCCGTTTTTGCTTAATCCAATTGAATATGGTGCTGATATTGTGGTGCATTCCTTGACCAAATACATGGGCGGTCATGGCACAACTTTAGGCGGCATCATTGTGGATTCGGGCAAGTTTCCCTGGGCTGAACACAAAGAAAGATTTCCGGTATTGAATCAACCGGAACCGGCTTATCACGGAGTGGTGTATACCGAGCAATTCGCTGAAGCAGCCTTTATTGCCAGAGCTCGGACCGTCCCATTACGTAATACCGGTTCGGCGTTGTCACCTATGAATGCGTTTCTATTATTACAAGGCATTGAAACGTTACCATTACGTATGGAGCGACATTGTGAAAATGCCATCGCAGTGGCTAAATACCTGCAACAGCATCCCAAAGTTGAATGGGTCAACTATGCCGGACTGGAAGGGGACAAGTATTTTGATTTGGCCCAGAAATATTTCAATGGCAAACCATCATCAATTCTGACCTTTGGCATTAAAGGCGGCTTTGATAACGGCGTGAAATTCTACGATGCATTGAAGTTGGTTAAACGCCTGGTGAATATCGGGGATACCAAGTCACTGGCCTGTCATCCGGCTTCGACCACACATCGTCAGCTGGAAGAAGCCGAACTCAAAGCAGCGGGAGTTACACCGGAAATGCTTCGCCTGTGTATTGGCATCGAACATATCAATGACATTATTGAAGATTTGGAGCAGGCTTTTTCTGCTGTCTAAATTAACTAATCCCGGCCTGTAATCAGGCCGGGACTTTTTAAACCAGTTTCCAGTGAATGGTTTCACCGGCGCGCATCGGCACCAGAGTTTCATCAGCAAATGCCAATGTTTCAGCAACCTGCCAATCGGTTTTTTGTATGGTGATTTGCCGTTCATTTCTTGGCAGTCCATAAAAGTCCGCACCATAGAAACTGGCAAACCCTTCGAGTTTATCCAAACACTCATGCTTATCGAAGACTTCAGCATAGAGTTCTATGGCAGCATGCGCGCTGTAGATCCCTGCACAGCCACAGGCATTTTCTTTATTGTTTTTACTGTGTGGAGCACTGTCGGTTCCCAGAAAGAACTTCGGATTACTGCTGGTTGCGGCAGCAATAAGCGCTTTCTGATGGGTATTACGTTTAAGCACTGGCAAGCAGAAATAATGAGGTCGAATACCGCCCACTAACATATCATTTCGATTTAACAGTAAATGGTGAGGTGTAATCGTTGCCGCTACAAAATTGCTGGCCTCTGCGACAAAATCCGCCGCATCCTTTGTGGTGATATGTTCAAAAACAACTTTCAGTTCTGGAAAATCACGTAACAACGGAATCAATTTTTCATCTATAAAGACTTTTTCACGATCAAAAATATCGGTTTCACTGTGAGTGACTTCACCATGCAGCAACAAAGGCATACCAGCTTGTTGCATGGCTTCCAGTGTTTTGTAACATTTACTGATATCGGTTACGCCAGCATCAGAATTAGTCGTTGCACCAGCCGGATAGAGTTTGACGGCTTTAATAAAATTGGCCTGCTTAGCCGCAACAATATCTTCTGCTTTAGTATTGTCCGTCAGATATAACGTCATTAATGGTTCAAAATCAGAGTCTGCCGGTCGAGCATCCAGGATACGTTGTCGATAGGATGTTGCCTGTTCAACATTAGTCACGGGCGGACGCAAATTTGGCATTACAATGGCGCGTTTAAAGCATCTTGCGGTATCTGCAACAGTACGTTGCAATGCCTCATTGTCGCGCAAGTGGAGATGCCAGTCGTCTGGTTGGGTAATTGTAAGGGTATTTAATGATTGTTTTGTCATGAAGCAAATTATGCCATAGCTGTTAAGTTTTGCTGTTGAAAAGTTATGCTGCATTTATAGTAAAGGCAGTATTAGAACGCGGTTTTTCTTGACCTTGACAGGCATTCGCAGTAACTTTAGCCGTTTGATATTTTGAAGCAGATCGCATTAGCGATACGAGAGAGGACGACGTGGAATTAAGCGGTGCCGAGATTCTGGTCCATTGTCTGAAGGACGAAGGGGTTGAGTATTTGTTTGGCTATCCGGGTGGTGCAGTGCTGCATATTTACGATGCGCTGTATAATCAGGAAGAGGTCAAGCACATTCTTGTTCGCCATGAACAGGCGGCAACGCACGCTGCAGATGGTTATGCGCGCGCTACGGGCAAACCCGGTGTGGTGCTGGTAACTTCAGGTCCTGGTGCGACCAATGCGGTAACTGGCATTGCTACTGCCTATATGGATTCTATTCCTATGGTGGTTATTACCGGTCAGGTGGCCACAGCTAATATTGGTAGTGATGCTTTCCAAGAAGTCGATTCAGTTGGTATTACTCGTCCGTGCGTTAAACATAACTTTTTAGTTAAAGATATTAACGATCTGGCTGAGACCATCAAAAAAGCATTTTATGTAGCGACAACAGGCCGTCCTGGTCCAGTTGTGGTTGACGTACCAAAAGATATAACCGATCCGAATATCAAGATCCCGTATATCTATCCCGAGAGCGTTCATATGCGCTCTTATCAGCCGGTTACTAAAGGCCATCCTGGTCAGATTAAGCGCGCCGTTGAGTTATTGCTGACCGCTAAAAAACCGATGATTTATACAGGTGGTGGGGTAGTTCTTGGTAATGCTGCTGAACAGTTAAGAACCTTTGTGAACACCTTGGCTTATCCTGTTACATCAACTCTGATGGGCTTGGGGTCTATTCCTTGGGATGACGAACAGTTTCTCGGTATGCTTGGTATGCATGGAACTTACGAAGCCAATATGGCAATGCATGATTGTGATGTTTTAATTGCCGTTGGCGCACGCTTTGATGACCGGGTAACAGGTAAAATTGCTGAATTTTGCCCTCATGCCAAGATCATTCATATTGACATTGATCCTTCATCCATTTCCAAGACAATCTCTGTTGATGTGCCGATAGTTGGTAATGTTGCGGATGTGTTGGCGGATATGAATCATTTGCTGGGGCTCAGCAAAACCCAACCTGACCAGGCAGCATTAGCTGAATGGTGGGGTATCATTAACGGCTGGCGCGCTAAAAAATGCATGTCATACGATCGTAATAGCGACCAAATCAAACCCCAAGCCGTGGTTGAAATGATTCATGAGATCACTAAAGGCGATGCCTATGTAACGTCGGATGTTGGTCAGCATCAGATGTGGGCTGCCCAATACTATGGTTTCAGCAAACCTAATCGCTGGATTAATTCTGGTGGTTTGGGAACGATGGGTTTTGGATTGCCTGCAGCAATGGGCGTTCAGCTGGCGTTTCCTGAAGAAACGGTTATCTGTATTACTGGTGAAGGTAGTATCCAGATGTGTATTCAGGAACTGTCTACCTGTTTGCAATACGGCCTGCCAGTGAAAATCGTGGCGTTGAATAATCGTTATCTTGGTATGGTTCGTCAATGGCAGGAATTTTTCTATCAGAATCGTTATTCGCATTCTTATATGGAATCGCTGCCTGATTTTGTCAAACTGGCTGAAAGTTATGGTCATGTTGGTATTCGTATCGAACGCGTTGAAGACTTACGGCCTAAATTGGAAGAAGCCTTTGCGTTGAAAGATCGTCTGGTATTTTTGGATATCGTGACTGATCAAACGGAAAATGTTTACCCAATGATCGCGCAGGGCAAAGCGCATAACGAAATGCATATGTCACCATATTGCGATTTACCACAAGATCCAGAGCGGGAGCTGTCATAATGCGCCATATCATCTCGATTTTGATTGAAAACGAAGCGGGCGCGCTATCGCGCGTTGCCGGCTTGTTCTCGGCTCGTGGATACAACATTGAATCATTAACGGTTGCGCCTACTGAAGATGCATCGTTATCACGTATGACGATTGTCACAACAGGTACAGACCGTATTATCGAACAGATCACTAAGCAGCTGAACAAGTTGATTGATGTGGTGAAGTTGATGGAGTTATCTGACGGCCCGCATATTGAACGCGAAATGATGTTAATCAAAGTCAAAGCGGCCACTATGGATCAACGTGATGACGTTAAACGTTTATCAGATATTTTCCGTGGCCGGATTATTGATGTCACCGCATCTACATACACGATTGAACTGACTGGTGCAGGTAGCAAACTGGATTCGTTTATTGAAGCGTTATCCGAGCACAAAATTCTTGAAACCGTTCGCAGTGGCGTTTCTGGCATTGCCCGCGGCGAAAAATGCCTGCAATTGAATTGATTTAAAAACGAAGGAATTGATAATGAGTTTGAATATCTATTACGACAAAGATTGTGACCTGTCACTGATCCGTGGCATGAAAGTCACCATCATTGGTTACGGTTCACAAGGCCACGCTCACGCATGTAACCTGAAGGATTCTGGCGTGGATGTGACTGTTGCACTGCGTGCCGGTTCATCTTCTATTGCCAAAGCCGAAGGTGCTGGTCTGAAAGTCGCTGATACAGCATCTGCTGTTAAGCAAGCTGATTTAATCATGGTTTTAACACCTGATGAATTCCAATCTTCTTTATACAAAGATGAAATTGAACCAAATCTGAAGCAAGGTGCTGTATTGGCATTTGCACATGGATTTGCGATTGTTTATAACCAAATCCTGCCACGCAAAGATTTAGACGTCATTATGATTGCGCCTAAAGCCCCAGGTCATACTGTTCGTAGCGAATTTACTCGTGGTGGTGGTATTCCTGATTTGATCGCCATTGAACAAGATGCTTCAGGTAAAGCGAAAGCAATCGCGTTATCTTATGCCTCTGCTATCGGTGGTGGCCGTACTGGTATCATCGAAACCACTTTCCGTGATGAAACTGAAACTGATCTGTTTGGTGAACAAGCCGTATTGTGTGGTGGTGCCGTTGAACTGGTTAAAGCCGGTTTTGAAACTTTAGTTGAAGCTGGTTATGCCCCAGAAATGGCTTATTTTGAATGTCTGCACGAACTGAAACTGATTGTTGATTTGATGTATGAAGGTGGCATTGCCAACATGAATTATTCAATTTCCAACAACGCTGAATACGGTGAATACGTCACTGGCCCTAAAGTTATCAATGATGAAAGTCGTTGGGCTATGCGTGAAGCATTGAAAAATATTCAGGAAGGCAAATATGCTAAACAGTTTATTATGGAAGGCCAAACAGGCTATCCAGAAATGACTGCCATGCGTCGTTTGAATGCTGAACATCCAATTGAACAAACGGGTGCTAAACTGCGTGAAATGATGCCTTGGATTCAAAAAATCGTTGATAAGTCTAAAAACTAATCAGCGTTTTTAATTGTCCTGAAATAAGGGCAGGTTGCTTAGCAATCTGCCCTTATTTTGTTTATGAAGGTACGGATGTCATAATGAAATCACTTCTTCTCTGAATACAGGAATTTTATGGTTAATCATGAAGAACGACAAAAACGCGGCATTTACCTATTACCGAATTTATTTACCACAGCTTGTCTGTTTGCCGGGTTCTACGCTATTGTCGCTGCGACTAGAGGTGAGTTTTCAGTTGCAGCTGTAGCCATCTTTGTCGCTATGGTCATGGATGGTCTGGACGGGCGTATTGCCCGAATGACTAATACCCAAAGTGCTTTTGGCGCCGAATATGACAGTCTTGCCGATATGGTGGCATTCGGGCTGGCACCCGCATTGGTAATGTTTGAATGGACATTAAATGGTCTGGGCAAGTTTGGTTGGATGGTGGCATTTATTTATGCTGCTTGTGGTGCGTTAAGACTTGCACGCTTTAATACACAGGTGGGAATTGCTGATAAACGCTATTTTCAAGGTCTGCCTAGCCCGGCAGCCGCAGCGGTTATTGCCGGTTGGGTATGGGTTGGTCATAACAACCAGTTGGACCCCACATTACTAACGTTTATAGGCGTGCCGTTGACCTTTGCCGCAGCAATTTTGATGGTCAGCACGGTCCGTTATCATAGTTTTAAAGAGTTGAACCTGCGTGGCAAAGTTCCTTTTATCGTGATGTTGGTATTGGTATTAGTGTTTGCATTGATCGCTACAGACCCGCCAATCGTATTGTTCACTGCATTTTTGTTATATGCGATTTCAGGTCCGGTATTTACACTGGTACAGCTCCGCAAGCATCGTAATGAACGGTCGCAATCAAAATAAAACCACCTAAATGTCGGGGGCAAACCATACCTCATAAAACACTGAGATTGGATTTGAAATTCAGGATAAAGCGTCTTGAAAATCATTCTGTCCCCCTCATTTAACCTCCCTATATAATGACAATAAAAAACTTGCTCAGTTTTGAGCAAGCTGTTCGGAGTGAGCGAGATGAAAGACCAATTAATAATATTCGACACAACCTTACGTGACGGGGAACAGAGCCCTGGCGCATCAATGACCAAAGACGAAAAGGTGCGGATTGCAAAAGCCCTTGAACGTATGCGTGTCGATATTATCGAAGCAGGCTTCCCGATTGCCAGTATTGGTGATTTTGAGGCAGTACAAGCCGTTGCCAAAGCAGTTAAAGATAGTCGTGTCTGTGGTCTGGCGCGTGCACTGGATAAAGATATTGATAGGGCAGGTGAAGCACTTAAAGCCGCTAATGCTTCACGGATTCATACTTTTATCGCTACCTCACCCATTCATATGCAGATGAAACTGCGGATGCAACCAGACGAAGTGGTTGAAAATGCAGTTAAGGCAGTGAAGCGCGCTCGTCAATATACCGATGACGTTGAGTTTTCGCCTGAAGACGCTGGCCGTAGTGATTTGGATTTTCTTTGTCGGGTGCTTGAGGCTGTTATTGATGCCGGCGCTAAAACCTTGAACATCCCCGATACAGTTGGATATAACCTGCCGCATCAATTTGGTGAATTAATTAAAAACCTGCGTGAGCGCATCCCAAATTCTGATAAAGCGGTTTTCTCGGTCCATTGTCATAACGATTTAGGCTTAGCCGTTGCCAATTCATTATCAGCCGTTATGAATGGTGCACGTCAGGTTGAATGTACTATTAATGGGCTTGGAGAACGTGCTGGTAATGCCTCATTGGAAGAAGTGGTGATGGCTGTGCGTACCCGCCAGGATATGTTTGATTGTGATACCCGGCTGGATACTACACAAATATTAGCGGCCTCTCGTTTGGTTTCAGGAGTAACTGGTTTTGTGGTGCAACCCAATAAAGCGATAGTTGGTGCCAACGCGTTTGCCCATGAGTCTGGTATTCACCAGGATGGTGTGCTGAAAAATCGTGAAACCTATGAAATTATGCGTGCTGAAGATGTGGGCTGGAATACCAATCGTATGGTACTAGGCAAACATTCGGGACGAAATGCATTTCGTTCGCGGCTAAAAGAGCTGGGTATTGAGTTGGATTCCGAAGAAGATTTGAACAGTGCATTTACCCGATTCAAAGAACTGGCAGATAAGAAGCACGAAGTATTTGACGAGGATATTCAAGCACTTGTAAGTGATACCTTAACTGAGGATAACGAACGTATTCGATTGATTTCAATGCGTGTCTGTAGCGAAACTGGTGAAACCCCAGTTGCAAATGTCACATTGGCATTGGATGACAGTGAAGTACGTACTGAAATGAAAGGCAGTGGTCCGGTTGATGCCGCATTCAAAGCAATTGAATCGATGGTGCAGAGCCATACTGAATTACAACTTTATTCGGTAAGCAATATTACTAGCGGCACCGACTCGCAGGGTGAAGTCAGCGTCAGGTTGGAAAAAGGTGGACGGATTGTTAGCGGCCAAGGAACTGATACCGATATCGTTATTGCTTCAGCCAAAGCTTATATCAATGCCTTGAACAAAATGCTGCTGCCTGCTGATCGGGCACATCCTCAAGTCTGATGAGTTTATCGGCACAACAATATTTTGTATTGGATCAGATGGGTATTCCTGTCTGGGTCCCACGCGCGGATGAGGCCGTTACCACTGCCGACATGAGCTTTGAAACCATTGATTTCAGTCAATTTGATTTTGCAAAACCGTGGTTAGTCATCACTGAAAATCAGCTTTCTGTAGCTGAAAATCGTTTATTACGAGCCATTTTTGGCAGTATCAATGTTCAGCTAAATGACGTGACAGTAATTGATATGCAATTTTCAAAGGCTTTACAAGGCTTTTCGGCGGATAAAACAGTGGCACTGGTTTTAGGTGAAGAGTTGTCACAAAAACTTAACTTAAAGCCTTATAATTCATTAAGCTGTCAGCAACTTGAAAATGATGTGCTAGCTATGATCAGCCCAAGTTTGCGTATATTACTTGAGCAGCCTCAGCGTAAAGTTGAGATGTGGCAAGCTATACAGCAACTACGGAACTTAAGAGCTTCACTGAGTGACTGAAATAGCAATAAGTCAAATGCAACTGGCAGATGTTGATACAGTCTGGCAGATAGAAAAACAGGCAAATCGTTTCCCCTGGACTAAAGGCAACTTTGAAGATTGTTTAAAGGGCGGTTATCGCAGTTTTCTCTATTCAGTTGCTGATGAGATGATTGGTTACAGTGTTGTACAATCGGTACTGGATGAAGTTCATTTGCTGAACATTTGTGTGAAACCCACTTCTCAGGGCAACGGTTTTGGCAGACAAATCCTGAATCACGTAATTGATCTCGCGCTGGAACAGTCTGCTTCAATTGTCGTATTGGAAGTGCGAGCCAGTAACTTTCGGGCTCAACAGCTTTATTTATCAACAGGTTTTAATGAAATGTCAGTACGCCGTGGTTATTATCCTGCGGAACAGGGCAGAGAAGATGGTGTATTGATGGGACTCGAACTTGGCATGTTATCGCAGCTTGGTCAAAACTTGCTATAAGGCATGCCCTCACTTAGACTAACGGGTTTACGTTGGTTATTTTCAAACAAGGAGATTTATCATGGCTTTTGAATTGCCACCACTTCCTTATGCAAAAGATGCTTTGGAACCACACATCTCTGCAGAGACTCTTGAATACCATTACGGTAAGCATCACCAAACCTATGTAAATAACCTGAACAATCTGGTTCCTGGAACCGAGTTTGAAGGTCAATCGCTTGAAGCCATTATCACTAAATCAAGTGGTGGTGTTTTTAACAATGCTGCTCAAGTGTGGAATCACACTTTTTACTGGAACTGTCTCACCCCAAATGGCAAAGATGCTGTTTCTGGTGATTTGGCGGCTGCAATTGATGCCAAATTTGGTTCATTTGCAGAATTTAAAGAGCAATTTACCAAATCAGCCACCACAAACTTTGGTTCAGGTTGGACTTGGTTGGTGAAAAATGCCGATGGCAGTATTGAAATCGTTAACACCAGCAATGCCGGTTGCCCGCTGACTGCAGGTCAAACGCCATTATTGACTTGCGATGTTTGGGAACATGCTTATTACATTGATTTCCGTAATGCCCGTCCAAAATATTTAGAGACATTCTGGACGCTGGTAAATTGGGATTTCGTTGCGGCAAATTTTGCAGCATAAATCATAGAATCAAGTCAGTAGTCTTATGGCTGCTGACTGATTCGTTATATAATTTACAGTTTTTGGAATATGGCAGTTTTCTTTTGAAACTGCCATTTTTCGTTTCAATCCGGCAGAAAATCTGCTGATATATCGCCTGGAAAAACAGGCAGGGAGTTAAATTCCATGACCGAATCTGTCATGCCAACTTATGGACGTTTAGATATTACTTTTGCTAAAGGGGAAGGCGCGTGGCTGACCGATACCCATGGCGAACGATATCTGGATGCATTGAGTGGTATTGCAGTTTGCAACCTTGGACATTGTCACCCTGCAGTGACACGCGCTA
The DNA here is from genome assembly GCF_004832235.1 of Methylophaga sp. SB9B. Lineage (NCBI taxonomy): Bacteria > Pseudomonadati > Pseudomonadota > Gammaproteobacteria > Thiotrichales > Piscirickettsiaceae > Methylophaga > Methylophaga sp. SB9B. The sequence continues at coordinate 115,670 of NZ_SSXS01000007.1, read as the reverse complement.
TTTCTGAACAAGCTGCAACATTAGTGCATACATCGAATGTTTATCATATCGAGAAGCAACAGCTATTAGCTGATAAGTTAACGCAGCTGTCTGGAATGGAGCAGGTATTTTTCTGTAATTCAGGCGCCGAAGCGAATGAAGCAGCGATTAAACTTGCTCGTAAATATGGTCATAGTAAAGGCATCGATAAACCCGTCATTATTGTTATGGAAGGCAGTTTCCATGGGCGGACAATGGCAACGTTGACCGCTACCGGTAATGCCAAGGTACAGGCTGGTTTTGAGCCATTAGTGCCAGGTTTTGTGCGGGTTCCTTACAATGATTTTGATGCGATTCGCATGGCTGTCAGTCATTGGCCTGAAGCTGTTGCTATATTGGTTGAGCCGGTGCAGGGCGAGGGTGGTATTAAGGTGCCTGACAGTGAATATTTGTCTGCTATCCGTGATTTATGTACGCAACGCAAATTACTAATGATGCTCGATGAAGTACAGACAGGCGTTGGCCGGACTGGTAAATGGTTTGCTTTTCAACACAAACAGGGATTAGTGCCTGATGTGATGACGCTGGCTAAAGGCTTGGGTAATGGTATGCCTGTTGGTGCATGTCTAGTGGCCGGCTTGGCAAAAGGTGTTTTGCAAGCTGGTAATCACGGCTCAACATTCGGTGGTAATCCATTGGCCTGCAGTGCTGCATTAGCGGTATTGGAAACGATTGAAAAAGAACAGCTGTTGGATCATGTCAACAGACTGGGCGAACAGATGTATCAACACTTTAAACAGCAGTTGGGTCAAACCGAAGGTGTTAAAGACGTTCGGCATTTAGGTTTTATGTTTGGTATTGAATTAACCGTGCCTTGTGCTGATTTGGTCAAACTGGCATTGCAGGATCATATCCTGATCAATGTGACGGCTGAAAAAGTTATTCGCTTATTGCCTCCACTGGTGATCAATGCTCAAGAAGCCGAAATGATTGTTAACAAGGTAAGTCAACTGGTTAAAACCTTTCTGGCTTCTCAGCCGATCGAGAGTGTAGCCTGATGAGACATTTTCTTACGCTGAAAGACCTATCGCCGGTTGAATTGCATCAATTGATTATCCGTGCATCTGAATTAAAAGAAATGCATAAAGCGGGTGAGATCTACCAGCCTTTAAAAAATAAAGTGCTGGCTATGATTTTTGAAAAATCTTCAACCCGTACCCGTGTATCTTTTGAATCAGCTATGGTGCAATTCGGCGGCGGCTCTATCTTTTTATCGCCCGATGATACCCAATTAGGAAGAGGCGAGCCGATTGAAGACTCGGCCAGAGTGATTTCCAGCATGGTCGATGCAGTGATGATCCGAACCTTTGAGCACAGCAAAGTCGAAACCTTTGCTAAATATTCATCGGTACCGGTTATCAATGCATTGACGGATGATTACCATCCTTGTCAGCTGTTAGCCGATATGCAGACCTATCAGGAACATCGTGGAGATATACGTGGCAAAACCGTGGCATGGATTGGTGATGGCAACAATATGTGTCATTCCTATATCAATGCGGCGCAACAATTTGGATTTACCTTAAACATTGCGACACCGGTTGGGTATGAACCAAAGGCTTCTATAGTCAAGGCGGTTGATGCGCCAATTCATCTGTTTAATGATGCGATGCAGGCTGCAGAGCTTGCTGATTTAGTGGTTACTGATGTCTGGGCCAGTATGGGCCAGGAAGAAGAGCAACGTAAGCGTGAAGCTGCGTTTGCAGCGTTTCAGGTGGATAAAAAGGTCATGCAGCAAGCCGCTAAAGATGCATTATTTATGCATTGCCTACCCGCGCATCGTGGTGAAGAAGTGACGGCAGAAGTGATTGATGGCCAGCAAAGTGTCGTTTGGGATGAAGCTGAAAATCGGCTCCATGCCCAAAAAGCCTTACTGGAATTTCTCTGCGCCTGAGGCTGCTGTTAAACGTCGAGTTGCTTAGCCAACGCGTTTAAGCGCTCGACTGTTCCAATGTCAGACCATTGTCCCTGATAATGTTGCCCGGTCGCTTTTCGCTGCTTCATAGCCTCAACAAAAAAAGGCTTTAATGCCAGTTTGGCGACTGGATGCTCAGCAAACATTTCTGGACGATAAATCCCGATACCACTGAACGTCAGTTTGGGGTCACCTTCGATTGCGAGCAAACCATCGGCATCAAGATAAAAATCCCCAGCAGGTTGTGCACAGGTTATTCACCATAACCAAATGGCATAGTTGCTCTCTGGCAAGAGTGAGCTTAGTCAGATCTGCAAAGGGAAAATCTGTCCAGATATCGCCATTTACCACCAGAAAGGGTTCATTGCCCAGTAGCGGTAATGCCTGAATAATTCCACCTGCTGTTTCCAGTCCGCCTGTGACTTCAGCTGAATATTCAAAGTTAGCTTGATAACGTTCACCACTGCCTAATAATGGCTCAAATTGCTCACCTAAATGAGCATAATTAATCACAATATCCTTCAGTCCTGCATCGACCAGCTTCTCAATCAGATATTCAATCAAGCGTTTTGGACCAGCATGCAGCAAAGGCTTTGGCGTGTGATCAGTAAGAGGTCTGAGTCGTTCACCACGACCAGCTGCCAGAATCATTACTTTCATTTTATGGCCGCAATTTTGGGTTGTTCAATAAGATATTGATAGAGGTTTTGTAACTCTGGATATCGTTCACAAACTTGATAAACATAATTTAAAGTCAATGCTAAATCATTCATATAATTAGGTTTGTTGTCACGATAATTAAGTCGACAGAAGATCCCCAGTATTTTCAGGTGACGTTGCAAGCCCATTAAATCAAACCATCGAGGGAAATGTTCTGCTTGCTCGGAAGTTAACAATCCATGCTGTTGGGCCTGCTCAATATAATATTCAACCCATTGCTTTTGTTCTGCTGAAGACCACTGGATATATACATCACGCAACAATGAAACTAAGTCATAACTAATGGCACCAATCACGGCATCCTGAAAATCAATCACACCAGGAGTATGCCCGGGTAAATACATCAGATTACGTGAATGAAAATCCCGATGCACCAGAACCTGAGGTTGAGATAAGGCATTATTGATTAACAAATCATAAACAGCTGTTAACCAGTTAGGTGCTGTTAACTGCAAATGTTTTTGCAGAAACCATTCATCAAACAGCCGCATCTCACGCAGTAATAATGTGGAATCATATTGTGGTAAAGACTGATTTTTACAAGGAATTTTCTGTAGCTTTATCAGGCTGTCGATAGCATTTTTATACAGCCCATCAGCCGTCAATGTCGATAACTGAGAAAGGTATGGCGTGCTTCCTAGATCGCTCAGAATTAAAAAACCACTCTGCAGATCTTGTTGATAGATATGCGGAACATTCAGTCCGTATTGTTCCAACAATGTCGCAACGTTGATGAACGCCTTATTATCTTCATGTTCTGGAGGTGAATCCATGACGATAAAGCTGCCATTCTGTTGCGCTAGTCGGAAATAACGACGAAAGCTGGCATCACTGGAAGCGGGCGTTAGCGAGTAGTTTTTATCGGTCACAAAGCTTTGTAACCATTGTTGCAGCTGTTGAAAGCGTATATCTTGTGTAATGTTCATCTGGGAAAAGCGTTAGTAGTTTGAGAAATCAGGCTCACAACTGTGGTCACTGAATTTAAGGTGATGGCAGATTGTAGCGTATTCATCGGTGATGGGATAATTTGCCGGTGAAACATGTCCTAGCATGGCACCAAAAAAACTATAAATATCTGGAGAGGATGAAATGATTAAGCACTATCTGGCTGCTGGTTCGCTGGCTGTCTTATGTTCAGCCGTAATGGCAGAAGAATCCATGTTAACCCCTGGTGATATGCCTCAAGAAGCTATCAATGAAATGACCAATAATATTACCGCTTACAACAAATGCATGATGGAATCACGGTTAAATGCCAATAAAAGCGGTCAGGATGCCACACAGAATGCCGATGATATTCTGCAATCCTGCGAACCACAGCTGGATGAGTTAAAACAATTACTCACCGACAATAACGTCAATCCGGGACTGACTGAGGGAATGGCTAGAACCTTGCGTTCTAAAGCGGCTCGCCAATTGATGGGGCAAGCAATGAACAATATGGCGGCTCAAGCAGCAGCCATGGAAAATATGGAAAAAAGCCAACAACAATAAGCTGATTTAGTCGGACTGCTGCGCCAACACATCAACACTTTCGTTGGCCAGCAGTTCAATCAAACGAATAAGTGGTAATCCAATCAGACTATTAGGATCCTGACCACGCAGCTCCTGAAATAAGCTGATTCCAAAGCCTTCCGATTTAAAACTTCCTGCGCATTGATACGGTTGTTCCGTGGTTAAATAAAAATCAATCTGTGCTGCAGAAAGCGGCCTGAATATCACCTCAAAATAATCCACCAACGACTGCATCGAATCGCTAGCGGAGTTATACAAAGCCAATCCCGTCATAAAGGTTACTTTATTGCCTGCAGCAGCAGAAAGCTGTTCTGTCGCCTTGGCATGATTACCGGGTTTACCCATTATGTGACCATTTAAAACCGCTACCTGATCAGACCCAATAATCAGGCTATCAGGATGCTGTTCTGCAATTTTACGAGCTTTGGCTTCTGCAAGCCGTTTTACCAGCTGTTCAGGCTTTTCATCCGCTTGCGGGCTTTCATCGATATCCGGTGAAACAGTAATAAAATCCAAATGTAGTTTAGCCAGCAGTTCAGCCCGGAAAGGGGAGCTGGATCCTAAAATTAATGTTTGCATGCAAAGCCTAAGTAATAACGGTGGGAGCGGTGCGGCCAGTGATTGATTGGATTCCAGCCAGGCCGTTAGCCAAATCAATTAAATCTTTCAGCCGTGTTTGAGTGTCTTCAAACAATTGGTCTGGATTATCCTCAATGGCTTCGATATAAACCCTTAGAGTCGCGCCTTGGGTGCCAGTACCTGACAGTCGAAAGATAACGCGACAACCATCGGTAAAGCCAATACGGATACCCTGATTTTCAGAAATACTGTTGTCGACAGGATCGTGATAACTAAAGTTATCTGCATAATCCACTTTATAACCATTCAGTTCCTGACCTGCCAATTGAGGCAATTGCTGTTGTAAACATTCAATTAGCTGATTGGCTTTATCGGTCGGAATCTCTTCATAATCATGCCGGGTGTAATAGTTCCGACCATATTTCTGCCAATGCTGTCTGACAATTTCGCTGACAGACTGCTGTCTGACGGCAAGAATATTCAACCAGAATAAAACTGCCCACAAACCATCTTTTTCGCGAATATGATTGGAACCAGTGCCAAAGCTTTCTTCACCACATAAGGTAGCCATATCAGCGTCAAGCAGATTGCCAAAAAACTTCCAGCCAGTCGGTGTTTCATGCATTTGAATATTTAATGCTTTTGCGACTCGATCTGCTGCCTGACTGGTTGGCATTGATCGGGCGATACCTTTAAGGCCTTCCTGATAGGCAGGTATTAGTTCAGCATTCGCTGCCAAGATGGCGAGACTGTCAGATGGTGTGACAAAGATGCCATGACCCAGGATCATATTACGATCGCCATCGCCATCCGACGCTGCGCCGAAATCCGGACCATTTTCGGCAAATAATTCTGCGACCAATTCTGGCGCGTAGGTGAGATTAGGGTCGGGATGACCGCCGGCAAAATCCGCTTGAGGAATGCCATTAATGACCGTACCTATTTCTGCTCCCAGACGTTTTTCGAGAATTTCTTTGGCGTATGGTCCGGTAATAGCATGCATCGCATCAAAGCGCATTTGAAAACGACCATTACATAGCAGGGCGCGAATCGCCGGAAAATCAAAAATATCCGCCATTAATTCAGCATAATCAACAACCGGATCAATGATATCTATCTGCATGTCCTGCAGGTGTTGAGTGCCAATTTCGGAAAGGGAAATATCATCACAGTCGAAAATACGATAAGACGTAATCTTTTGACTATGTTGAAAGATTGCTTCGGTAATGCTTTCAGGTGCGGGGCCACCGTTACGGATATTGAATTTGATACCAAAATCACCATCCTGTCCGGCGGGATTATGGCTGGCCGAAAGAATAACCCCACCAAAGGCTTGGTATTTTCGAATAACGCACGATGCCGCCGGTGTGGAAAGCAGGCCATTTTGACCGATAATCAAGCGCTTGAAGCCATTCACTGCCGCCATTTTTACAATAGTCTGAATTGCCGTCTCATTGTAATAACGGCCATCGCCGCCAATAACCAGGGTTTGATTTTGTGTATCGCCAATAGCATCAAACATGGCTTGTACAAAGTTTTCCAGATAATGTTTTTGTTGAAACACACGAACTCGCTTACGCAATCCCGAGGTGCCGGGTCGTTGATCATTAAACGGCTGAGTAGTAATGTTGCTGATCGACATGATAGTTCCTGAAAAAAGGCGAATGAATGGGGCGTTAAAGACAGTTCATTACTGCTTTGCACAAAGGTTGTGTCTCACTATACTGAGAACATGTTACGGTCTCAACACTTCGATAATGCAACATTAATGCGCTTAGCCAGCTATGCTTCTGTGCTGACGGCTTTTGTGCTTATAGCCGCTAAGCTTATTGCTTGGTATCTCTCCGATTCCATCAGCATTCTGGCAAGTCTTATTGATTCCAGTCTTGATTTACTCGCTTCTTTAGTCAACCTGTTGGCGATTAGACACGCCTTACAACCTGCTGATAAAGAACATCGCTTTGGTCATGGCAAAGCGGAACCTTTAGCGGCGGTAGGGCAATCTATGTTTATTGCTGGATCGGCGTGCATGTTGTTATTTCAGGCAAGCGGCCGACTCGTTAATCCTCAACCGCTGACCGCGGGAATAGAGCTGGGCGTGGCTGTCATGTTGTTTTCCATGATGGCTACGGTGGGGTTATTACTGTTACAGCGATTTGTTATTAAAAAAACCAAATCTTCGGCTATCCGGGCCGATTCCCTCCATTATCAATCGGATTTATTGGTCAATTTCAGCGTCATAATTGCATTGCTGTTAACACAGTTTGGCTTAATCTGGTTTGATCCATTAATGGCGGTATTTATTGCGGTCTATGTGCTGTTCAGTGCATGGAAGATCCTCAGGGATGCAGTAGACTTGTTGATGGACCATGAAATTAGTGATGCCGAGCGTCAGCAAATAACTGAATTGGTGTTAAAGCACCCGCAAGTAAAAGGTATGCATGATTTACGAACCAGACGATCAGGCACCACTGTTTTTATTCAATTGCATCTTGAGCTGGATGCTGCGTTTACTCTGCAACAAGCCCACGATATAAGTGATCAGGTAAACCAAGAAATTCATACCTTATTCGATGAAGCAGAAGTGATTATTCATCAGGATCCTATAATCGTTGGCAATTAAACATTGCCTGGCTCTAACGCCGTATAATATTCAAAAACTTGAGGAGTGGTATTCGTTTGCTTGAACAATTTTCTATAGAGTTAGCCGGCGGGCTGGGCTTGGTTTTAATATTGATTATTTGGTTACTCTATCGACGTTTTGTTCGGAAAAGTCCTTCACAGATTCAGATTGAACAAGTATTAAAACCGTATAAACAGGACGAACTCAAAAATGTGATTTTGCTGATGGCTTGGGTGGATTACTGGAAATTGAAAAGATCTTTTTGTTGGAGCAGGGCATTTTGATTTTGCGGGATTATCCAATCAGCGGACATTTATTCGGTGCTGAGAAAATCGAACAATGGACCCAAATTGTTGATGGTCGCAGTTATAAATTCACTAACCCGCTGCATCATCTTGAACATGCGCGCCAAGCCATTCGTTCACTGATTCCCAAAATGCCGGTTTTTTGCCATGTGGTATTTACTGCAGACAGTAATTTCCCCAAAGGTAAGCCTGCATCGGTTTCGGTTTTACATAGTTTTGAACAGGATATGCAAAGATTGTTTAATAGCCCGAAATTACCCTCTGAATCCAGAGAGAAAATGTGGGATGTTATTAAGCAGAATGTTCGCATCGACGCTCAGTCATTAGTCCGGGAGTAAACGTGGAAAAGCCAACAAAACCATTGGTGGTGGCAATTTCATCACGCGCGCTGTTTGATTTGGATGAAAGCCATCGGATTTATGAAGAGCAGGGCACCGAAGCCTACTGTCAGTTTCAGATTGAAAATGAAGATGTGCCTTTATCACCAGGCGGCGCATTTAATTTGGTCAAAAAGTTATTGGCGTTAAATGACAATAATCCCAATACCCCTCGGGTTGAGATTATTTTATTGTCGCGCAATAGCGCTGATACAGGTTTACGCGTATTCAATTCGATTCAGCACCACAAGTTGGGCATTATCCGCGCTGTATTTACCTCTGGCAGTAGCCCGTATCGATATGTTGCTCCTTTCAGCGCAAACCTTTTTTTATCAACTAGTCCTGAAGACGTGCGGATGGCACTTGAGGCAGGTATCGCGGCAGCCACTATCTTGCCGTCGAATCTAGGTAATAACTCTGAATCAGATCAACTACGCATTGCCTTTGACGGCGATGCCGTTTTATTTTCAGATGAATCAGAACGCATATATAAAGAGCGCGGGCTGGAAGCATTCACCCAGAACGAACAGAAAACCGCCAGACAGGCATTATCCGGCGGGCCATTCAAAGATTTCTTAATGGCATTGAATCAAATCCAAACCGAATACCCTGAAAATAGCTCACCGATTCGCACGGCTTTGGTGACTGCTCGTTCCGCACCGGCTCATGAACGTGTGATTCGTACTTTACGAGAATGGGGTATCCGTATTGATGAAGCTATCTTTCTTGGCGGTATGGAGAAAGGCCCTTTTCTAAAATCATTTGGCGCCGATATTTTCTTTGATGATCAGGAACGTCATTGCATCTCGGCAAGAGATCATGTCGCTACCGGACACGTTCCGCATGGAATTGCTAATCAGATTATTGTCAAAGAAGACTCTGAATGACACTGACACCAATGCCAGTTGCTGCACAACGCTTTATCCGTCAGTTGACCGATAAGCATATGCCAGTTTTTCCCAATACCATGCTGGAAATTAATCAGATCCTTGAGCAGGAGGACAGTGCGGCAGTAGATGTCGCCCAGGTTATTTTGCGTGATGCCGCCTTAACTGGTCGTTTGTTAAAAATGGCCAATAGCGTCTATTACAATCCTCAAGGACATCATATTAATACTGTGTCACGCGCTTTAATGCTGTTAGGTTTTGAACAGGTCAAAGTATTGGCACTGACGCTGGTATTAATTGATTCATTAAAAGCCAGCAAACGTCACGATAAAGTGCTTAAAGAAATGGCGATATCACTGCATGCTGCAGTACAGGCACAGAATATGGCCAACTTGTGTCATTCTGAATTGCCAGAAGATATTTTTATTGCGGCATTACTCTCGCGTCTCGGCTATTTAACCTTTTGGGCATTTGCCGATGAAAAAACTGTTAGCGCATACGAGCAAGCAGAATCAACTGTTTCTGCCGAGATAGACGTCTTAGGATATTCCTTGCAGCAACTCACTCAAGGTCTTGCCGAGGCCTGGTCATTAAATGATCTGCTGGTTCAAAGTTTTCGTTCACATGATAAATCGGAAGCGGTACAGATTATTCGCTATGCCGGACAACTGGCCTTTGAAACTCGGAAATCCTGGGATATGACTAAGCTAGCGCCATGGTTTAAGCAATCCGCAACACTGGCACACAGTACAGAGGAAACCTTAATATCATCGGTTTATGATAGTGCCTTGGCAGCACAACAATTGTTAAATCTGACCGGTATTGAGCGCGCTCAGGGATTGATTCCTTTACCCAGCGACATTGAACTAAGTGATGATAGCTTGAGCGAATCAGTAGCAGATGTTGAGCAGGGAACGCTTTATTTTGCACCTGATCAAGCAATTCAATTACGCATTTTGCAAGATATTACCCAAGCCATTCAGGAACATAGAAGTATTAATCAGATTCTGGAAATGGTGATGGAAGGGATTTATCGTGGTGCGGGTATGGACAGGGTGGTATTTGCTGTTTTATCAGCTGACAAAACTCAGCTCAATTGTCGGTATGCCATGGGACATCAAAATGAACAATTGTGTGAGTTATTCAAGATAACTATCAGTAACAAGACATCCAGCCTTTTTAAAGATTTATTGTCAGCTGAAGATGCCGTGCTACTTGATCAATCACAACCCGCACAGATAAAAAAAATTCAGCAAGAAAGTAATGCAATATTTAATGTTCAATCCCTGCTGGCGATGCCATTGAAACGCTCCAACAAACCCTTCGGCTTATTTTTGGCTGACAGGCATGCTTCAAACAGAGCTTTAGAACAGCAGGATCTTATTGCTTTTCGGCAGTTTTGCCAGCAGGCAGCCTTGGCATTCGCATTTTTGACAATACAAGGCTAGTTTTGGTCTGTTTATCTGGCTATAATGGCCGACTTGATTAGATACGTAAGCATATCTATAACGAATTGCGAGAGTGGCGGAATTGGTAGACGCGCTGGATTTAGGTTCCAGTAGGGTAACCTGTGAGAGTTCGAGTCTCTCCTCTCGTACCATTTACAATTGTTGGTGCTATGACGCCGGCAATGCGCTTAATCCCCGTGTTTGAGGTTTAAAGAATGCAAGTAACTGTAGAAAATGTCAGCGAGCTTGGTCGTAAAATGACCATTACTGTGGAAGATGCGAATATTGAACAAGCTGTTGAACAACGCTTGGCATCTATCCGCCCATCAGTTCGAATGGCTGGCTTCCGTCCCGGCAAAGTTCCAATGAAAATGCTGGTTAAAACGCATGGTCCCTCAGCACGTCGCGAAGTGATTGATCAAATTGTCCAAGACAGCATGCGTGAAGCTTTCACACAAGAGAAAGTGAATCCGGCCAGCCCTCCGCATATTGATAGCATGAAAGAAGAAAAGTCAGCGTTAGTCTATACACTGAATTACGAAATCTTTCCTGAACTCGCCGAAGTAAAACTTGCCGATATTAAATTGGAAAAAACAGTTGCTGAAGTAACTGAAGAAGATGTTGATAAAATGCTAGAAACCCTGCGTGAGCAACGCATGAGCTGGGAGCCGCTGAAACGCGCCGCCAAAGAAGAAGATGGTGTAACCATTGATTTTGTGGGCAGCATTGATGGTGAAGAATTCCAGGGCGGTAAAGGTAAGGATGTATTAGTTATTATTGGTAATGGCAGCATGTTGCCGGAGTTTGAACAACAATTGGTCGGTGTGAAGCCAGATCAAGAGCTGACCATTTCAATGTCTTTCCCTGAAGATTATCGTGCTGAACATCTGCGTGGTAAAAAAGCTGATTTTGCTGTGACTGTGAAACAGGTCGCCAAGAAAAAACTGCCAAAACTAGATAAAGAATTTGCTGAGCTTTGTGGTGTTGAAGGTGGTTTAGCTGCCTTGAAAAAAGAAGTCCGCTCGAATATGGAACGTGAACTCTCAGCAGCATTGAAAAATGTCAATAAGCGTAAAGCGATGGACAGTGTTGCTGCAAACAATGATATTGCTTTACCAGAAGCTCCGGTAGAACGTGAAGCGAATTTCTTGATGGAGCAAGCTAAGAACAATTTGCGTAATCAAGGCGTCAATGTTGAAGGTTTGCCATTTGAATTGAGTAATTTCAAAGATAATGCCGAAAAACGTGTCAAACTTAGTCTGCTTATCGGTAAGATTATTTCTGACAATAAAATTCAACCTGAAGAAAAACGCGTTCGTGAAGCAATTGAAGCCATTGCTGCCAGTTATGAAGATCCTGAAGATGTAATGAACTACTACATGACAAATCAGGATAAATTATCTGAAATCCAAATGATGGTTGTAGAAGACACTGTCGTTGAATGGATCTACGATAATGTTAAAGTTGAAGAAAAAGCATCTTCATTCTCTGAAGTGATGAATGCAATAGCCTAAAGGCACAAGCAAGTTTTTACAAAGACAGCCCGTGCTCAAACTTTTGGGCATGGGCTATTTTTTATTTGGCATTAAAACAGGACCGCTATGAGCACTATATTTTCTGAGCATCTCAATCCAGTTCAAAATGCATTGGTTCCAATTGTTGTTGAACAGACTTCACGTGGTGAACGTTCTTACGATATTTATTCTCGTCTGCTAAAAGAGCGCATTATCTTTTTGGTTGGTCAAGTTGAAGACCATATGGCGAATTTGATTGTCGCCCAGATGTTGTTCCTGGAATCAGAAAACCTGATAAAGATATCCATCTCTATATTAATTCTCCAGGTGGAGCTGTCACCGCCGGTTTGGCAATTTATGACACAATGCAATTTATCAAACCGCAAGTCAGTACCTTATGTATCGGTCAAGCTGCCAGTATGGGTGCATTATTGTTAACAGCAGGTGCCAAAGGTAAACGTTTTGCTCTGCCAAATTCGCGCATTATGGTGCATCAGCCATTAGGTGGTTTCCAGGGGCAGGCATCAGATATCGATATTCATGCCAGAGAGATTCTAAGTATCCGTGATAGATTAAATGGAATTATGGCGCATCATACTGGTCAGGATATAGAGAAAATTGAACGTGATACCGATCGTGACAATTTCATGAATGGTGAACAAGCAGCAGAATATGGTTTAATTGATGCTGTAATGAATAGCCGACCAGCAGAAAAGTCTTAAGCCAACACAAACGTTAGGAAAGTAGAGCGATATGAGCGACGACAAAAAAAACGACGACAAATTACTTTACTGTTCATTCTGCGGTAAAAGTCAGCATGAAGTAAAAAAATTGATCGCGGGTCCATCGGTATTTGTCTGCGACGAGTGTGTAGAGCTTTGTAACGATATTATCCGTGAAGAACTGCAAGAAAAAACGGACGGCAAGGCCGATTCGAGACTGCCTTCTCCACATGAAATAGATTCTGCTCTTAATAATTATGTTATTGGTCAAGTAAAAGCCAAACGCGTTTTATCGGTAGCGGTATATAACCATTACAAACGTCTGCGCCACGGCACCAAAAATGATGATGTAGAACTTTCTAAAAGTAATATTCTGTTGATTGGACCGACGGGTAGTGGCAAAACATTGCTGGCAGAGACATTGGCCAGACAATTAAATGTGCCTTTTACCATGGCGGATGCCACTACGCTGACAGAAGCTGGCTATGTTGGTGAAGATGTTGAAAACATTATTCAAAAATTGTTACAGAAATGTGATTACGATGTAGAAAAAGCTGAAACGGGCATCGTGTATATCGATGAAATCGATAAGATTTCCAAAAAATCGGATAACCCATCGATTACTCGTGACGTATCCGGTGAAGGTGTTCAACAGGCCTTATTGAAATTGATTGAGGGTACTATTGCCTCAGTACCACCCCAAGGTGGCAGAAAACATCCACAACAGGAGTTTTTGCAAGTTGATACCAGCAAGATTCTATTTATTTGTGGTGGTGCATTTGCTGGCTTGGATAAAGTTATTCGCAACCGTACCCACAAGGGTGGCATAGGTTTCTCAGCTGACGTGAAGAGCGTTGATACTAACGCACCGTCAAGTGAAGCGTTAAGAGTGGTTGAGCCTGAGGATTTAATTCAATACGGATTGATTCCAGAATTTGTTGGTCGTTTGCCAGTTGTAGCAACGCTTGAAGAACTTGATGAAGCTGCTTTGGTACAAATATTAACTGAACCGAAAAATGCACTCACTAAACAATATGAAAAATTGTTTGAACTGGAAAATTGTGAACTAGAATTCAGAGCGGATGCATTACGGGCGATTGCCCGCAAGGCAATGGAGCGTAAAACCGGCGCACGTGGTCTGCGATCCATTATTGAAAATGTTCTGTTAGATACCATGTTTGACCTGCCATCCTTGGATAACGTCACTAAAGTGGTAGTGGATGAAAGTGTTATCAACGGTGAAAACACGCCAATACTAATTTATGAAGATCAACCTGCTGATCTTGCTTCAGGTGATAAATAGTCTCTACCTGATTGTTCTTTATACACTTTGGCAAATATTAATGCGTCCGGTTACACCGGACGCTTGATTTCTTTATGCCTGTCCCCATATTGTTTTCACGTACACGATAAACGTGTCTGTTGACTCCCTTAAGAGGTCTGCATTGATGGAAAATGAATTAAAAGCTACATCAACTGATGACAATGCCTTGCAAAAAGTACCAGTGTTGCCATTGCGTGATGTTGTTGTCTATCCGCATATGGTTATTCCATTATTTGTTGGGCGTGAAAAATCCATCAAAGCATTGGAACACGCTACTGATGAAAACAAGCAAGTTCTGCTAGTAGCCCAAAAAGATTCAGGTGAAGATTCACCTTCACCTGAAAATCTTTATGAAACGGGTACCTTGGCAAACATCCTGCAATTATTGAAATTGCCAGATGGCACTGTAAAGGTTTTGGTTGAAGGTACTCAGCGCGCTAAAGTTGCGTTGTATGACAATACCAATGTTTTTCTTGAGGCTGAAGTTGCGACCTTTATTGATGAACATCCTGATCAGCGTGAAGCCGATGTGTTGATGCGCACGCTGCTGGGTCAATTTGAACAGTACGTTAAGCTTAATAAAAAAATTCCACCTGAAGTAATTGCATCATTGTCTAGCATTGAAGATCTTGCGCGCATGGCGGATACCGTTGCCGCTCATATGACCTTGAAGCTTGAAGACAAACAACTGCTTTTAGAAATGTCTGACGTTAAAGATCGCATCGAAAAATTGATGGCCTATCTGGAGTCGGAAATCGATATTCAACAGATCGAAAAACGCATCCGTAATCGTGTCAAAAAGCAGATGGAAAAAAGCCAGCGTGAATACTATCTGAATGAACAGCTTAAAGCTGTGCAGAAAGAACTTGGTGAGCTGGATGATAGTGGCAATGAAGTAGAAGAGTTAGCGGAAAAAATTGCTACTGCAGGCATGAGTGCTGAAGCGCGCGATAAAGCTGAATCAGAACTGAAGAAATTGAAAATGATGTCACCAATGTCTGCTGAAGCGACAGTGGTACGTAATTACATTGAATATTTACTAGAAGTACCTTGGAAAAAACGTTCACGAGTGACCTTGGATCTGGAGCATGCACAACAAGTGCTGGATGAAGATCACTATGGATTGGAAAAAGTTAAAGAACGCATTATCGAGTACCTCGCAGTACAAAAACGCGTTAAAAAACTCAAAGGCCCAATTCTATGTTTAGTGGGACCACCGGGCGTTGGTAAAACATCGATTGCCCAGTCAATTGCGCGTGCTACTAACCGTAAATTCAGCCGTATGGCGTTGGGTGGTGTACGTGATGAAGCAGAAATTCGTGGTCACCGCCGTACATACATAGGTTCTATGCCAGGTAAAGTAATTCAGAATATTTCCAAAACAGGCGTGCGTAATCCATTGTTCCTGTTAGATGAAATTGACAAAATGGCTCAGGATTTTCGTGGTGATCCGGCTTCTGCATTATTAGAAGTTTTGGATCCGGAGCAAAATTCTACTTTTGCCGATCATTATCTGGAAGTTGAATACGATCTCTCTGATGTGATGTTTGTCTGTACGGCAAATACTTTGAACATTCCAGATGCATTGCGTGACCGTATGGAAATTATTCGTCTTGCCGGTTATACCGAAGATGAAAAATTGAATATTGCTTTGCAATACTTATTGCCGAAAGCGATCAAAGATAATGGTTTAAAAGCGGACGAGATCGAAATTACATCTCAAGCAGTGATGGAAATCATTCGCCGTTATACACGTGAAGCTGGTGTACGTAATTTGCAACGTGAAATCTCGAAAATTTGCCGTAAATTGGTCAAACAAATTTTAAGTGAGTCACCTGCAGAGAAAGTGATCGTCACCGCCGATAATCTGGAAGACTATCTTGGCGTTTACCATTATCAATATGGTGTCGCTGAAGAAGATGATCGCATTGGACAAGTAACTGGTCTGGCTTGGACAGAAGTAGGTGGTGAATTGTTAACCATCGAATCTGCCGTTATGCCAGGTAAAGGTAAAGCCAGTTATACCGGTAAACTTGGTGATGTAATGCAGGAATCCATTCAAGCTGCTACGACTGTTGTCCGTTCGCGGGCATTAGAGTGGGGCATTGCTGAAGATTATTTGCAAAGCCATGATTTACATATTCACGTTCCAGAAGGCGCTACACCAAAAGATGGTCCAAGTGCCGGTATCGGTATGTGTACCGCATTAGTGTCTGCAATTACCGGCATCCCGGTTAAATCCAACGTGGCAATGACCGGTGAGATCACATTGCGTGGAGAAGTATTGGCGATTGGTGGTTTGAAAGAAAAATTACTGGCCGCTCATCGCGGAGGCATTGATACGGTCTTGATCCCTAAAGATAATGTGAAAGACTTAAGGGAAATTCCGGATAATGTTAAATCCGGCTTGGAAATTATTCCGGTTCGCTGGATTAATGAAGTGCTGGAAAAATCATTGCAAACCATGCCGACGAAAGTATTACCGACTCCGGATACGGCGACTGTTCTGGCACCTGAACAAGCCAGTTTCCATGAAGTTAATACGCAAAACAGGCATTAAAATTGATTAAAGCGAGCAACGGAGACTTATGATGACTCAGAAACAACAACAGCGTTTAATCGGGACGCTTTTGCTGGTCTTTTTCATCGCCGTGCTCGCTTATATCGTTTTATCTAAAGTTAGTCAGACTGAATCTGGAAGACAAATTCAAGAGGAAGAGCCCATTCAATTCTCTTCGGTAATTGAAGCCATGCAAGAGGCCGCTGATGAAGATGCTGAGATTGAAGGGGATTCTACTTCTGCTGAAGAAGCCTTTATTGATATAGATCCTCAGGTAACAAATGAATCGTCAGTAACAGCGCCTTCAACTGAATCTGTCTTAACTGCACCTGCAGTCCCAGTAAAACCTGAGCCGGAAGTTGTCGCTCCAAAACCTGCGCCAGTTATCCCTAAACCCGCTCCAACACCTGAACCAAAACCGACACCAGCGCCTGAACCAAAGCCTGCGCCGATTGTTGAAGCTCCAAAACCTGTGCCAACTCCTGCACCTGCAGTTCCAGCAGTAAAAGCACCTGAACCAGCGCAAACTGAATCAGCGTCGCGTTGGATCCTTCAATTAGGTAGCTTTTCGGTAGAAGCTAATGCAAACAGCTTAAAAAAGCAGTTAGAAGATATCGGTTACAAGCCAATGATCGAACAAACTCGCAGTGGTGAAACGGTTATTTACCGTGTGAGACTGCAACCGAATGCAGATAGAGCAGCCTTGGAAAAAACGGCTGAGTCAATTCGTAATCAATTGAATTTAAATACTCAGATATTCCCATATCCGTAATGCATCACAAAGTCATCGATTTGTAATCAGTTACGCGTAAATATATTGGGTTACCTTTGGCAATTCTGATAAAATTCCCTCTTTTTTACACGCTGCTCGACGCGGAGTCATAATGAACTGGGTAGATTATTTAATAATCGGCATTATTTTGATTTCGTCGGGCATCAGTATTGTTCGTGGCTTTATAAAAGAAGTACTTTCGTTAATCAGCTGGGCAGTGGCGATTTGGGTCGCCTTTATGTTTTTTGCCAATTTTGCCAGTTTATTAACGCCTTATATTGATACAGTTACCATACGTTTATTTATCGCGTTTTTTGTCTTATTTGTTGTCACATTAATACTCGGGGCACTGGTTAACCATTTAATTTCACAGCTGGTCGAGAAGACAGGGCTTAGTGGCACTGACCGTGCACTGGGAGTGATTTTCGGTATTCTTAGAGGTGTCGCAATCGTCACTATTTTAGTGTTGGCTGCAGGCGTAACGCCCATGCCAACAGATGCTTGGTGGCAAAACTCTTTATTGTTACAACATTTTGAAGACCTAGCGGTTTGGGTCAAGCAGTTTTTACCGACTGATGTCGCTGAACACGTTAACTTCAACTAATCCTGGCAGGGTAATTTTATGTGTGGAATTATTGGTATTGTAGGTCACTCGGAAGTCAATCAAGCGCTGTATGACGGACTGACAGTCCAGCAACATCGCGGACAGGATGCTGCGGGTATTATGACTTGCGACCAAAACGGACGGTTTTATCTTCGTAAAGATAACGGTCTGGTAAAAGATGTATTTCATACCCGTCATATGATTCGCCTAAAAGGTTCAATGGGGATTGGGCATATTCGCTATCCGACTGCTGGTTGCTCAAACTCAGCGGAATCTCAACCATTTTATGTCAACTCACCATTTGGTATTGCGCTGGCGCACAATGGTAATCTGACTAATACCAAACTGTTATCTGATCAATTATTCAAGAGTGATCGTCGTCACCTTAATACTGGTTCTGATTCTGAAGTTTTGTTAAACGTGCTTGCGCATGAATTGCAAACCTCAGGCAAACTCAAACCGCAACCAGAAGATATTTTCAAAGCCGTTTCCGAAGTACATAAACGTTGCAAAGGTGCCTATGCCGTTGTTGCGATGATTGCCGGCGTTGGTATGCTGGCATTCCGTGATCCTTACGGTATTCGTCCTGCAGTCATTGGTAAGCGTGAAACAGATCTAGGCACAGAGTACGTTGTGGCTTCTGAGAGTGTGGCAATTGATACGCTTGATTTTGAGTTTATGCGTGACGTACAGCCCGGCGAATGTATCTTTATCGATATGCAGGGTAGTTTTCATAGTCAACAATGTGCTGAAAACCCAATCAAATCACCTTGTATATTTGAATATGTTTATTTTGCTCGTCCAGATTCAATGATGGATGGCATTTCGGTGCATAAAAGCCGTATGCGTATGGGCACTAAGTTAGCGGAAAAAATTAAACGTGAATTTCCAGATCACGATATTGATGTCGTTATCCCAATTCCCGATACCAGCCGTAGTGCGGCACTGCAACTTGCCTATGATTTAGATGTGGTGTATCGCGAAGGTTTTATTAAAAACCGCTATATTGGTCGTACCTTCATCATGCCTGGGCAGCAACAGCGCAAAAAATCTGTGCGCCAAAAATTGAATGCAATTGATCTGGAGTTCCGCGATAAGAATGTTCTGCTGGTTGATGATTCAATTGTTCGTGGCACGACCTCGCAACAAATCGTTCAAATGGCACGTGATGCCGGTGCAAAAAAAGTTTACTTAGCTTCTGCTGCACCACCAGTTCGTTTCCCTAACGTATATGGTATTGATATGCCATCACCGTCTGAATTTGTTGCGCACAATCGTAATGTTGAACAAATTGCAGAAGAGCTTGGCGTGGATTGGTTGATATACCAGGACTTACAAGATTTGGTTGAAGCCATTAACAAGAAAAGTGATGTCAAACGTTTTGATACTTCCTGCTTTGATGGGAATTACATTACTGGCGATATCGATGAGACTTATTTGTATTACATTGATGCGCTGCGTAATGACATGTCAAAACAGTCAGAAGAAGAAGGTAATGTTACGATTGAGCTGCATAATGATGTTTAAGCAGCTTATTACACACCACAATTTCTATACCATTGTTCCCGCTAAATTCAGCGGGAATAAACAGCTTTTTGCTGTTTGATACCAATTCTTATATAATCCCGTCGATTATGCATCAGCAATTGCCAAGAGAGATTGATCCGTTTCGTTTTGCTCATAGCGGTTTACAGATAACGGGAGAAATTCCGGTCAGTAAAATGTCGCGTTTGAGTGAAATGCTTTACGACGATTCAGGGACAGTTTTGGTCGATATGCAGTTTGATATCGATACCACTGGCACGCCTTTTATGCTTGGGCAATTTGCTGTAACAGTTAATTTGCTTTGTGAACGTTGTATGGAGTCAATGGCTCATTCAATGAATATCACAACCAAATTGGCACTGGTTCGACATGAAGGAAAGGTTGAAGGTCTTGCTGAGCAATATGAGCCCTGGATCTTGAATGATGCAAAACAAGTTGATCCGGCATTAATGGTGGAAGATGAGTTGATTCTCGCTTTACCAATCGTGCCAAAACATGATTATTCATGTTTGCCTGAACAGTTGTGGCAAGCAGGAGAAGAGGAAATTGAGCCTGAGAAACCAGTCTCACCGTTTGCAGCGTTATCTGCATTGAAATCGAAAAAGTAATTTATTTATTGTTATTGGGTTTAGGAGTTTAAGCCATGGCTGTTCAAAAGAGTAAAAAGAGTCCTTCACGTCGCGGTATGCGTCGTTCACATGATGCATTAACAGAATCAACTTTATCTGTTGATTCAACTTCTGGTGAATTACACCGTCGTCACCATGTGACAGCTGACGGTTACTACCGTGGCCGCAAAGTTATTGCTGACAAGAGTGAATAAGGCTTAACAGAAATTGACTTTAACAATTTCGATCGACGCTATGGGCGGGGATCACGGACCACAAGTCGTGATCCCCGCTGCCATATCAACGCTGGAAAGACATACGGATGTTGAGCTGATTTTAGTAGGTGATGAAGCCACTATTTCAGCAGAGATAACTAAACACCAGTTTGCTGACAAGCACCGTATGAAAATTCACCATGCTTCCCAAACCGTCGGTATGGACGAAGCGCCATCCTCAGCATTACGTGGCAAAAAAGATTCTTCAATGCGGGTGGCTATAAATCTTGTCAAAGACGGCCAAGCTGCTGCCTGTATCAGTGCCGGTAATACCGGTGCATTAATGGCAACTGCGCGTTTCGTGTTGAAGACACTGCCAGGTATTGAACGACCTGCCATTATTACGGCATTACCTACCATGCGTGGTCACACCTATGTTCTCGATCTCGGGGCAAATGTGGACTCTACGGCTGAGCATCTGGTGCAATTTGCCTTAATGGGCTCAGTTTTAGCTGAGTTAATTGATGGCAAACCAAATCCGACAGTTGGTCTACTGAATGTGGGCGCGGAAGAAATCAAAGGTAATGAACGGGTAAAAGAAGCAGCTCGTTTATTGGCTAAGACAGATTTGAATTATTACGGTTATGTTGAAGGCGATGGTCTTTACCATGGTGAAGTAGATGTTCTGGTCTGTGATGGTTTTGTGGGTAATGTTGCGTTAAAAGCTAGTGAAGGGGTCGCGCACATGATCCGACATTATTTGCGGCAAGCATTTAATCGCAACTGGTTAACCAAGATTGCCGGCTTAATTGCCTATCCCGTATTAAAAAGCTTTAGCAAAGAACTTGATCCTCGAGCCTTTAACGGTGCGAATCTGATTGGTTTACAAGGCATTGTTATTAAGAGTCATGGTGGTGCAGATGCGTTTGCCTTTGCCAATGCAATTAATATCGCTATTCTTGAAGCCAGAAAAGATGTGCCGAAAAACATCACCAAACATCTTGAGACTCTTTTAGAGGAACAAGTCTTGTGATTTATTCCAGAATTGCTGGAACGGGCAGCTACTTACCGGAAAAATTTCTCACCAATGTTGACTTAGAGTCAATGGTTGAAACCAGTGACGAATGGATTACCGATCGTACTGGTATCAAAAAAAGGCATATCGTCGCCAGTGACGAAACCACAACTGATTTAGCTTATTACGCGGCTAAAAATGCTATATCTGCTGCTGAGTTAAAGCCTCGTGACATCGATATGATTATTGTTGCGACCACCACCCCGACCCGCATTTTTCCAAGTACCGCAGCGTTAGTTCAAGAAAAGTTAGGTATTCATGGTTGTCCAGCTTTTGACATTCAAGCAGTGTGTACTGGTTTTGTGTATGCGTTAACCGTAGCAGACAAGTTTATTAAATCTGGTAGTGCTAGAAATGTCTTGGTTATTGGTGCGGAAACCCTGTCACGTATAGTCGATTGGACTGATCGTAATACCTGTGTTTTATTTGGCGATGGTGCTGGTGCTGTCGTACTTCAAGCATCTGCTGAGCCGGGAATTTTATCTACGCATATTCATTGTGATGGCAGCTTTAATAATTTGTTGCATGTACCGACAGGGCCGGGCAGTGCGATAACCGAAGATCCAGCTTATATCGAAATGCAGGGTAATGACGTTTTCAAAGTTGCCGTCAAAACACTAAGCAAAATAGTTGACGAAACACTCGAAGCGAATCAATTAGACAAGCACGACATTGATTGGCTTATTCCACACCAAGCTAATATCCGTATTATTGCGGCTACAGCCAAAAAACTGAGCATGTCCATGGACAGTGTTGTGGTAACTGTTCAAGACCATGGTAATACCTCTGCGGCATCTATCCCACTGGCACTTGATGTTGCCGTGCGTGATGGTCGCATCAAGCGTGGTGAAACATTATTGTTAGAAGCGTTCGGTGGTGGGTTTACCTGGGGCTCGGCGCTTATCAAATTTTAATCTGAGGTATTTTTACCAATGCATTCAGCTTTTGTTTTTCCCGGCCAAGGTTCACAGTCTGTATCGATGCTTGCCGAGCTATCAGAATCCTTTCCACATGTTCAGGAGACGTTTGCCGAGGCCAGTGACGCGCTTGGCTATGATTTATGGGCTTTGGTGCAAAACGGACCTGAAACTGAACTTAACCAAACGGATAAAACCCAACCGGCCATGCTGGCTGCAGGTATCGCTGTATGGAGATGCTGGCAGGCAGTCAGTAACTATAAACCAGCTTATTTTGCGGGTCATAGTTTAGGTGAATACACTGCATTGGTGGCTGCTGAGGCATTGGACTTCAAAACGGCTATCAAACTGGTTGAAAAACGTGGTCAATTAATGCAACAAGCCGTTCCTGCCGGTGAAGGCGCAATGGCGGCTATTCTTGGACTCGATGATGACGTGGTAAAAGCGGTTTGTCAGCAAGCCAGTGTTGAAGGTATCGTCGAAGCGGTCAATTTTAATTCACCGGGTCAAGTGGTGATTGCTGGTAGCAAAGCTGCGGTTGATAAAGCCGTTGAAATTGCCACCGAAACAGGTGCTAAACGTGCTTTGTTATTACCGGTCAGTGTTCCTTCTCATTGCGCTTTAATGCGCTCGGCTGCTGAAGAATTATCTAAAGAACTAGAATCAGTATCTATTCAGGCCCCACAAATCCCAGTTATTCACAATACCAGTGTAAAGGCAACCACCGATCCTGATGAAATTCGTCAATTATTGGCTCAACAGTTGTATAACCCGGTACGTTGGGTTGAAACAGTTGAATGGCTTGCAGCGCAGGGCGTAGATAGTCTGGTTGAATGTGGACCAGGTAAAGTTCTGGCGGGATTAAGCAAGCGTATCGATAAATCTTTGCAGGCTTTACCGGTTTATGATTCGGTGACGTTGCAGAAAACTCAAGAAGTGTTAGGAGAATAATGATGAGCCTACAAGGTAAAGTTGCTTTGGTAACTGGCGCTACCCGCGGTATCGGCCGTGCCATTGCGTTAAGTCTGGGCGAGCAGGGTGCAACGGTTATCGGCACCGCCACCTCAGAAAATGGCGCCGCTGCCATCAGTGAATATCTGCAATCAGCAGGAATTCAGGGCAAAGGCATGGTGTTGAATGTCACGCAGGAAAATGCCATTGATGATGTGGTAACAGCGATTGAATCTGAGTTCGCTGCGCCAGATATTCTGGTCAACAATGCAGGTATTACCCGCGACAATCTGTTGATGCGAATGAAAGACGAAGAGTGGGACGATATTATCAATACCAACCTCACTCCGATCTTTAAATTAAGCAAACGCTGCGTACGCGCAATGACCAAGGCTCGTTGGGGCCGTATTATCAATATCACTTCTGTTGTGGGTGTTATGGGTAATGCCGGTCAAACCAATTATGCTGCCGCTAAAGCTGGTGTAATCGGCTTTAGTAAATCACTGGCTCGCGAAGTAGGGGCTCGTGGTATTACTGTGAACAGTGTTGCCCCTGGGTTTATTGATACCGATATGACAAGTGGTCTGCCAGAAGCGCATAAAACAGCTTTATTGGAACAGGTTCCTGTCAAACGCCTCGGTGAGGCAGATGAAATTGCCGCTGCTGTCAGCTTTTTAGCCAGTCCTTTAGCAGGATATATAACGGGCGAAACGCTGCATGTAAACGGCGGTATGTATATGAATTAATGGCCTGAATCTGCTGAGACTTAGGTTTTTTATTGTGGAGATATTTTATGGACAAGGCTTCCAGCTTGTCTCCGCAGTGCTCGCACTATAAAATGCCAGCACGTTGTTTGTACTTAACCACCAAAGGAAACAGATGTTATGAGTGATATCGAAGCTCGAGTAAAAGAAATTGTTGTTGAACAATTAGGTGTAAATGCCGATGAAGTAACTGCCGATGCTTCATTTATTGATGATCTGGGTGCTGACTCGCTGGACACTGTTGAGCTGGTTATGGCACTGGAAGAAGCATTTGAATGTGAAATTCCTGACGAAGAAGCTGAAAAGATCACCACTGTAAAAGAAGCTGTCGCTTATATTAATTCTGTTCAGTCTTAATATTACAGATTGCTTAAGATGTAGCCGTCTAGTATGCAGGACATACTAGGCGGCTACGTCGTATCTATAGAAAGATTTGCATGAGGAAAACTGATGTCTAAAAGACGCGTTGTCGTTACCGGGCTGGGCGCGGTAACACCGGTCGGTTTATCGGTAGCAGAAAGTTGGGAAAATATTCTGGCTGGTAAAAGCGGTGTTGCGCCAATCACAACATTTGATGTAACTGATTTTCCGGTTCGTTTTGGTGCCAGCGTCAAAAACTTTGATGTCGAGACAGTTATTTCTCGTAAAGACGCCAAGAAAATGGATACTTTTATTCACTACGGCATTGCGGCCGCAGTGGAAGCCATTAAAGATGCCGGGCTGGAAGTTACCGATGCCAATGCTGAGCGTATTGGCGTGGCGATTGGCTCGGGAATAGGTGGATTGCCAGGTATCGAAGCGGGCTATGACAGTTTTCTAAGTGGTGGCCCCCGCAAGATTTCACCATTCTTTGTACCAAGTAACATCATTAATATGATTTCCGGTAATTTATCGATTATGTACGGCATGAAAGGCCCTAATACTGCGATTGTTACTGCCTGTTCTACCGGAACACACTGTATTTCGGCTGCAGGTCGCATGATTCAATATGGTGATGCTGATGTGATGATCGCCGGTGGTGCAGAGATGGCTACATCCAAAACGGGTTTAGGTGGCTTTGCTGCAGCACGCGCATTGTCCACTCGTAATGATGATCCTCTGGCAGCAAGTCGTCCGTGGGATAAAGACCGTGATGGTTTTGTACTGGGTGATGGTGCTGGCGTCATCGTATTGGAAGAATACGAACACGCTAAAAAACGCGGTGCCACTATCTATGCTGAATTGGTTGGTTCAGGCATGAGCAGTGATGCTTATCATATGACCATGCCTTCACAGGGCGGCGAAGGTGCTGCACGTTGCATGGTTAATGCAATGAATGATGCAGGTATCAACGCCGAAGACATTGATTACATCAATGCGCATGGTACTTCCACGCCAGCCGGTGATGTGGCTGAAACTCAGGCAATTAAAACCGCTTTAGGACATTCAGCCCAGAAAGTTGCCGTCAGTTCCACTAAATCGATGATCGGTCACTTGTTAGGTGCAGCCGGTGGCGTAGAAGCGGTTTTCAGTGTCCTGGCAATTCGTGATCAGGTTGCTCCGCCGACCATTAATCTGGATAACCCGGATGAAGGTTGTGATCTGGACTATGTTCCACACATAGCCCGGGAAATGCCAATTGAGTTTGCCATGTCAAATTCATTTGGTTTCGGTGGCACCAACGGTACTGTTATTTTCAAAAAACACAGTTAGTTGACGCGACATGATTCTGATTAACGGCCAACCCGAAAACAGAATCGATGTCGCGGATCGTGGCTTGCAATATGGCGATGGTTTATTTGAAACCATCGCCTATCGTCATGGCCGACTGGAATTTTTATCCGATCATCTTTCTCGTTTAAAAGAAGGCTGCAATCGCCTCAACATCGCCTTTTCAGCATCTCAACAACAGTCTCTAATTTCCGAAATTGATAGCGTATGCCAGCAGTTGAATAGCGATGCTGTCATCAAAGTGATGATTACCCGCGGCCCTGGCGGAAGGGGATATCGTTATCAGTCAGAAATGCCCACAACCCGCATTATCAGCAGTCATGCCATGCCGGTTTATCCTGTGGCTAATGTTTCCGGTATTACCGTGCGGATCTGTCAGCAACGTTTGGCCATCAATCCATCCTTGGCTGGAATCAAACATCTTAATCGCTTGGAACAGATCCTTGCCCGCAATGAATGGCAGGACGACACGATTGCCGAAGGGGTAATGCTGGATTATCAGGAGCGGGTTATCGAAGGCACAATGTCTAATCTGTTTCTGGTGAAAAATAATGAACTGCTAACTGCTGAGCTTTCAAGCGCGGGAATCGCTGGTATCATGCGTAAACAACTTATTAAAGTTGCTGATGAACTGGGTATTCCTCTGAACATCACAACACTGACGCTTGATGAGCTGAAATCTGCTGAAGAAGTCTTTGTCTGCAATAGTTTAATAGGTATATGGCCAGTGATTCGAATCACTGATCTTAATGTGGATTTTAGTCATGGTCCGCTGACTCAAATATTGCAGAATGCTTTAAATTCAATAAATACAGACGAATGAAAATATCCTTAACGATTAAACTGCTTTTTTTACTGGTGCTCACGGCAATTATTGCTTTAGTTGCGTGGAGTGAATATCAGCGATTCCTGCACCAGCCCGTGAACCTTATAGAAGAAGAGACCATTTTTACTATTTATCCAGGTGATAACATCAGTAAAGTCAGTCAACGTTTATACGATAGTGGATTAAGTCCAGTACCCAGCGTTTACCTGGATATTTATGCTCGCTTACAAGGTAATGCCCAACAGATAAAAGCTGGTGAATATAGGGTTCAAGCTGATGCGACCTTACCGGCTTTGTTAAATCTTTTTATCAGTGGCAGAGTAGTTCAATACTCAATAACCATTGTTGAAGGCATGACGGCCAAACAATTATTTGAAAAAATTCAAGCTCATCCCAAAATTAAACAAACATTAGCCGAATTGAATAATGAAACAGTTCGTGAGGCGTTAGCTATCGAAAATGAACTGGTTGAAGGTTTATTTTTACCTGAAACCTATCATTTCCCGGCCAATACCACCGATGTGCAATTTTTACGTCGTGCTTACCAGAAAATGCAAAGCCAGTTGGACAGTGCCTGGCAACAAATGACAGAAAACTTACCTTATGATTCAGCTTATGAAGTGTTGATCATGGCCTCGATTATTGAGAAGGAAAGTGCCATACCTGAGGAACGCCC
Source organism: Methylophaga sp. SB9B (assembly GCF_004832235.1). Classification (NCBI taxonomy): domain Bacteria; kingdom Pseudomonadati; phylum Pseudomonadota; class Gammaproteobacteria; order Thiotrichales; family Piscirickettsiaceae; genus Methylophaga; species Methylophaga sp. SB9B. Next base: position 88,479 of record NZ_SSXS01000007.1, on the reverse strand, counting down.
TGAAATTGCCGGTGTTTTTGTCAGACGTTTAGATATAGGCATGCGTCTACAGACCGATCCAACGGTTATCTATGGAATGGGGGATAGTTATGATGGCAATATCCGTAAAAAGGATCTGCAAACCGATACGCCATATAATACCTACACCCGGTTTGGCCTGCCGCCAACACCAATCTGCTTACCCAGCAAAGAATCTATTGAAGCTGCAATGAATCCAGCGGAAGGCACCAGTCTGTATTTTGTCGCCGGCGCTGAAAATGGTGGTCATGTATTCTCGGATAATCTTGAAGATCATAACCGGGCAGTAAGACAATATTGGAACAATATGCGGATAACCCAATGAGCGGAAAATTTATCAGCATAGAAGGTATCGAAGGCGCCGGTAAATCGACACAACTGCAATTTATTGCCGATTATTTACGCTCTCATGGAAAACAGGTTGTTGTAACCCGCGAACCAGGCGGCACACGTTTGGGAGAAGAAATTCGGGAAGTACTGCTAAAGCCCACCGATCAAGCCATGGCCGAAGACACCGAGTTGCTATTGATGTTTGCTGCTCGTGCCGAACACATTAAACAGGTTATTGAACCAGCATTGAAACGCGGGGACTGGGTGTTGTCAGATCGCTTTGTTGATGCGACTTTTGCCTATCAGGGCGGTGGTCGAGGCATTGATGAGCAACGAATTAGTGAGCTTGCCAGCTGGACCTTGCAAGGCTGTCATACCGATGTGACATTTTTGTTTGATTTACCGGTTGCTGTTGGGCAAACAAGGGTAGAGCAGCGCCAGCAGCAAAAAGATCGTTTTGAGCAGGAAAAACAGGCGTTTTTTGAACGCGTGAGAATTTGTTATTTGGCCCGAGCCAAGGCTGAACCGCAGCGTATCAAATTAATTGATGCCAGCCAGAGTATTGAAGCTATTCAACAACAGCTCAGCCAACACCTTGTTCAGTTAGTGGATAAAGCAGCTTTATGACCGAGCTTTTCCCCTGGCAACAGACACTCTGGCAGCACGTAGTCTCAAGAGTTGAACAGCAGCGTATACCTCATGCCGTTTTATTAACTGGTGTGGCGGGGTTGGGAAAGACGTTATTTGCTGCCAAAATGGCGGAAAGCCTGTTATGCCAATCCCCTGATGAACAATTTATGGCCTGTGGGCGTTGCCATAGTTGCCAGTTAATGCAAGCGGGTAATCACCCAGATCATCTGACGATAAGAGCAGAAGAGGCTGGTAAGTCCATTAAAATAGAACAAATCCGTGCGCTAAAAGACAAACAATCACTCACGCCCAGCATTGCCCAATGGAAAACAGTCATTATCGAAGTCGCAGATTCAATGACTAACAGTGCTGCCAATAGTTTATTAAAACTGCTTGAAGAACCTCAAAACAATACGATTTTGATTTTAACCACTGATGCAGTACATCGTTTGCCAGTAACTATTCGCAGTCGCTGTCAGCAGATGCATTTACCAGCTCCCGATTATTCAATTACTTTGCCATGGCTAGATTCACAAGGAATTTCGACGGATACTGACCAATTGCAACAACTTGCCTCATTAACTTTGGATGCGCCTTTTGCTATTGTTCGTGCGCTTGAAACCAATGAATGGCAAAGCTATCAGCAGCTTCAACAGGACTTTGAGCAACTGCTGCAACAGCGTGCTAATCCAGTACAAATGGCCAACCAGTGGCAACAGTACGATCTACTGAAAGTCATGCATCAATTGTTATCGACCATTAAAATCCGGCTAAAACAACATTATTCGGGCTATGCTGAAGTCACTAAAGCTCAGCAATACTGGCAGATCGTTGATTGCATAGTGAATACAATAAAGCTAGTATCGTCTTCAAATAACTATAACAAGACACTGTTAATAGAAGACTTTATGGTTTCTGTAATGCGTATTTCCAATACAAATTCAGTAAATCATTAGTCCCATTATCTAAAAGTAACTAAAGAGTATTTGTATGGGCATGAATCCACGTAAAGGTATCCTCTCACTGAAAATCAGTGATCAGAACATGCTGTATCACTCCTTTATGCCATTTCTTAAAAATGGCGGTTTATTTATTCCTACCAATAAAACCTACGAAATGGGCGAAGAAGTGTTTATTTTGCTTACCTTGCTTGATGAAGCAGAAAAAATTCCGGTGGCCGGAACCATTGCCTGGATTACCCCTAGAGGCGCTCAGGGTAATCAAGCGGCCGGTATCGGTGTGCATTTCAGTGAAGGTGATGGTGGGGCGAATGTGGTTCGCGGCAAGATTGAAAATCATCTGGTCGATAAATTGAAATCGGACAAAGCCACCTACACAATGTAAGACAATGATGGCAACGGCCGTCACTAACCGGGTTATTTATGTATATCGATTCACACTGCCATCTCAACTTGCTAGCTGACCAACCTGGCGGCGTTGCTGCAATGGTCGCCGAAGCTAGCGAAAATCACATCGAACACATCCTCTGTATTGCCATTGATAAAGAAAGTATTGAGTCAGTGCGGCAGCTTGCAGAGCAATATCCGCAACTCACTGCCAGTGTTGGAATTCATCCAAATGTTGAAGAATCAGGCACTTTAAGCACTGAACAACTGATCGAACTGGCCGCGCATCCAAAAGTGATTGCAATTGGTGAAACCGGCCTTGATTACTTTCGCAGTGAAGGTGATTTGACTTGGCAACGTGAGCGTTTCCGTTTCCATATTGATGCGGCTAAACAGACCAAAAAGCCTTTGATAATTCATACCCGTGAAGCACGTGAAGATACCATGAGCATGCTGGAGCAAGAAAACGCCAGAGACGCCGGCGGCATCATTCATTGTTTTACAGAAAACTGGGAAACCGCTAAACGTGCTTTAGATATTGGATTTTATATTTCTTTATCCGGAATCGTGACCTTTAAAAGCGCCCGTGAGTTACAAGATGTCGCCAAACAGCTGCCACTGGATCGGATTCTGATTGAAACTGATGCGCCTTATCTGGCACCAATGCCACATCGTGGAAAAACCAATAAACCCGCGTATGTGAAACATGTGGCAGCGTTTTTGGCGGAACTACGAGGCGAGTCAGAAGAGCAGATTGCAGCAGCAACTACGGAAAATTTTTATCGTCTGTTTCCCTCTGCAAGGCTTGCTGCCTAATGAAAAGGGGTAATATTTCAATAGCTAAATACCTCTTGATGGTATGCGTCAGTGTCTTTGCTTTGGCAGGATGTGATGATCAATCTTCCGTAGGTTTAAAACCACTTAGTCAGGATGCGGTAATTCTTGCCTTTGGTGACAGCCTGACATTTGGCACTGGTGCTCAACCGGAGCAAAGTTATCCATCCGTCTTGGCAGAGTTAACTGGCAGGCAAGTGATTAATGCCGGAATTCCAGGTGAACTCAGTGGCGCTGGTAAGGTGCGTTTATCACAATTGCTACAGGAAACTAAACCGGATTTGGTTATTCTGTGTCACGGTGGCAATGATTTACTGCGTAAGCAAAGCCGCCAACAACTACAAAATAATCTGCAGGCTATGGTGGATGAGATTGCTAAAAGCGGTGCACAAGTATTGTTGATCGCCGTACCAGCATTTGGAATTAATCTGGCACCTGCACCGTTATATCTAGAAGTAGCACAGACTAATAATCTTCCCATTCAGCCCACTATTCTCAGTGAGCTGCTTATCGATAACTCCCTAAAAGCTGACCAAGTGCATCCTAATGCGCTTGGCTATCAACAGTTTGCTCAATCCATTCATCGTTTATTAATCGACTCTGGCGCCATTTTGTATTAACTCCAGTACAGGAAATTCTCCTGGGGATTGCCTAAAGTTTCTAACAGTGAAGACGCTATAGAAAATGATAGGAATTTTTCTCGTAATCACTGGGAGTTTGGTATGTTGAAGTCAATGTCTGTTAAGACAAAAATGTTGGTTTTAAGCAGCATAATGGTTATTGGTATTATTGTTCTAGCTGCAATGCTAAGTCTTGGTATGCATTCACTGGTGCAGATTGGTCAATCAAATGCACTAACCAACGATACTCAAGCGGAGTTTGTAAGATTACGAGTACATCAGAAAGATTTTTTTAACCGACTCGATCTTAAGTATCAAGCGAGTTATAACGAAACTCACGGTATCGTCAAACAATAACTGGCGGAGTTGGAATCACAACTCAAATCACAAAATATTGAACTCGAACAAATCCCCCGATTAATAAACTTGCTACAGCAATACCACGCTGCTTTTAACGAACTTGTGGTGATGCAACAAGCTATCGGCTTAAGTCATACCGACGGCCTTTATGGCAATTTACGAAAGTCAGTACAAGAAGCTGAGCAAATGCTTGCCAAATTTCAGAACGATACCTTATTGAAAGATATGCTGATGTTACGCCGCAATGAAAAAGACTTTTTGTTGCGAAAAGATGTCAGTTACTTGAACACTTTTAACGATAATCTGAAAGTTTTCTATCAGAATTTACAACAAAGCTATTTAAGTGATTTTGAACAGCGTCAAGTATCCGCTCTGATGCAAAGTTACAGCAACGATTTCACCACTCTGGTAAAAAAATTACGAGCAACTTGGGTTTAATGAAGATCTTGGCCAGATTGGCGAAATGCGTTCTATCGTATATGAGATTCGCGAAGTCTTTCGGGAAACATCACAGCTTATTGGTGAAGAAGTAATTACCTATGAAAAATCCGTTTTTATCAAAGCAATTATCACGATAATAATAGTGTTAGCGGTACTGATTTTGTTATCTCAGATCATCAGTCGCAGTGTCGTCAACCCAATCAATATGCTGGCTGAAGTTATGAAACGGGCACAGCAAAACAAAGATTTGACCCAGCGTGTCAGTATTGAAGGCAAAGATGAAATCGTGCAAATGGCTGACGTATTTAATCAGATGATGAGCGCATTTAGTCAGCTGATTCAGCAAGTATTTGATTCATCAAGACAATTGAATGTTGCCGCTGAAGAATTAACGGTTATTACCGGCCAAACCAGCCGCGGTGTGATGAGTCAACAAAGTGACAGCGAGCAGGTTGCAACTGCAATGAATGAAATGACTGCAACTGTTCAGGAAGTGGCTCGCTATGCTTCGCAGGCAGCTGAAGCGTCTCGTACTGCAGATGACGAAACCAAAGCCGGTAAACAAGTAGTCATGGATGCTATTAATGGCATCAATCTACTCGCCAAACAAGTTGAAGTTGGGGCGATATCCATCAAAGATCTGCAAAAAGAAAGTGAAAATATTGGTAGCGTATTGAGTGTGATTCAAGGTATTGCCGAGCAAACCAATTTGCTGGCCTTGAATGCCGCAATTGAAGCAGCTCGGGCAGGTGAATCAGGTAGAGGTTTTGCTGTAGTGGCCGATGAAGTAAGAACGCTTGCCAAACGCAGCCATGATTCAACCGAGGAAATCAAAAAAATTATTGATCGCTTACAAAATGAAGCTGAAAAAGCAGTTCGTGTTATGGATGAAGAGCTTGTCCAAGCACATCAAAGTGTCGAAAAAGCAGAAAAAGCTGGCCAATCACTGGATATTATTGCGGAATCTGTTACCTCAATTCGTGATATGAACACACATATCGCCAGTGCTGCGGAAGAGCAGTCAGCTGTTGCAGAAGAAATAAACCGTAATATTGTCAGTATTGCTCAGGTTGCTGAAGAAAATGCTGAAAGCACTAACCAAACTACTTTGACCAGTCAGGAGCTGGCCAGATTAGCAAATGGATTAGAAACCCAAATTAGTCAATTTAAAGTTTAATTTAGATAAAAAATTCTCTGGCGGGGCAGGCCAACTCTGGTATATGGTTATCTGGAGTTGGCTTGTTTTATACAAAGTGAGATAAAAATTGAGCAACAATGCTGGGGCCCAGGATTACCTCTTAAGCGTGCTGATAAATCATCAGCCACAGGCAGTATTTATCTTTCAGGATGAAGTATTGTTAACTGCCAATTCCGAAGCGTTGCGTCTTATAAAAGCTCAAAGTGAATGCGATATTCTCGGTTTATCATTTAGTGATTTTTTTGATGAGCCTCTAGACAACATCAATTTAACTCCCGAATTATCGATTCAATCTCCATTAACCCTGATTGGAGTGAATCAAGCTCAACGATATCCAGCGACTTTAGTGCTAGATAAAAGCAATAAATTACTTGTTATTTTGTCCAGTCAAATTCAACCTGGTGTGGCCCAACGGTGGCTATCCTCTGATCTGGATTCATCGTCAACGCTCATTGGGCACTGGATTTACAACCCACCCACCACAAATCTTTGGTGGGAATCTCAAACGTATGAGATCTTTGCCCAGTCAGCCGCGCAGTTTTTACCGTCAATAACGTCAATGTTGCAATTGGTTCATCCGGACGATAAACAACAGGTTGAAAATGCCTTTACTCAAGCCATTGCCCAGCAGAATAAGCTGGATATTTGTCATCGGGTAATAACTGCTGATGGCGAGATAAGGTTTATCCGGCAGCGTGCTACCTGGGGTTCAGAAAATAATGAACTGTTAGGCACCGTTTTAGATTTAACAGACATAAAACAACATATCAGTCATAGCGATTATAAATTGCGCCTGATGGATGAAACCCAGCGAATCGGCCATATGGGCAGTTGGGAATTTGATTTATTGAAAAATAAGGTGACCTGGTCTGAGCAAACTGCTGAGCTGTTTGGAATGCGGCTAGCAGAATTTGATGGAACCATTGAAAGCTATCAGCAATTCATTCTGCCAGATGACAAAACGAACCTGGATTTAACGCGGTCAAAACCAAATAATAGCGGCATTATCGAGGCTGAATATCGAATTACCCGTAATAATGATGGGGCAATTCGCTGGTTATTCGAATGTGGAAAGTCGATTTTTAATGCAAGCGGTCAGGAAATACGCCGATTAGGCATGATCATCGATATTACCGAACGTAAACGACTTGAACTGATCCAAAGGCTGGAATCCAGTATGGTTGAAGCTGTTGCTTCCTCTCTGGCATTACAGCAGATAATGGAACAGATAGTCCTTGGTATAGAGGAAATCATACCCAATACCATTGCCTCGATTTTACTATTAGACGAAGAGGGAAAGCGTCTCCTTCATGGCTCTGCACCACACTTACCGAATAGTTACAACGATGCCATTCATGGAGAGCTGATAGGTCCACAAACAGGTTCCTGTGGAACTGCCGCCTATCTCAAAAAACCGGTCATTGTTTCAGATATCGAGCATGATCCGTTATGGGCAAACTATTATGGTTTGGCATTGGCTTGTAATTTACGAGCTTGTTGGTCACACCCTATATTTGATGAAAAACAAAAGGTTATCGCGACGTTTGCGGTTTATCACAACACGATAAAAACTCCAGAACCAGAACAGCTGGATACTATCGAGCGAATCACGAAAATTATTGCTATTGCCATTTGTAAGCAGCGTGATGAAGAACGAATTCGACGAAGTGAAAGTCGTTTTCGTGAAGCATTTCAGGATGCTGCTACCGGCGTAGCAATTACGACGATTGATGGTCGATTCCTTGAGTGCAATCAAGCATATTGTGAAATGCTTGGTTACTCAGCTGAAGAGCTGACCCAACTTACTTTTCAGCAGGTGACACATCCTGATGACAAAAAACAGAATCAGCAGGAAATTAGCGAGATTCTGCTCGGTCTTCATGATAGTTGTATTATCGAAAAACGCTACATCAGCAAATCAGGAGAAACAGTTTGGGCACGATTAAGCGTCACATTACAACGTGATGATCATGATCAACCGTTGCATCTTATCGCTATCACTGAAAATACCACTGAAAATAAACTAGCCGAATCAAAAAGAGATGAAGCTGAAAGATCATTAACACAGTTACTTAAAAATTTGCCAGGAGTGGCTTATCGCTGTCGCTTCGATGAACAGTGGACAATGATTTACGTAAGCGAAGCTTTTTATCGTTTGACCGGATATGACGCTGAGGATGTTATTGGAAATCAGCGGATTGATTTTGCCAGCATTATTCATCCCGATGATCGGCAAGAAATGTATCTTCAAACCCTGAATGCTATAGAGAAAAACCAACCGTTTCAGGTTGAATATCGCATTATTCGAAAAGACGGTGGTGTGCGCTGGTTTTGGGAGCAAGGTAACGGTGTGCGTGACCTAAACGGAGAGCTACAAACCATAGAAGGTTATATGACGGATATAACCCTGCAAAAACTGGCTGATGCCAATATTCGTGAGAGTGAACAGCGTTTCCAGATATTATCAAAAGCCACCAACGATGCAATCTGGGATTGGAACCTCATCACCGATGAACTATGGTGGAGCGATAATTTTGAAACTTTATTCGGGATTTATGCAGAAGAGTCAAAGCCTTCTTTCAATGGTTGGGAAAATCGAGTTCACCCTGATGAGCGAAATAGAGTTGTTAATAATCTCAAACGGGCTGTAGAAGAGAACCAACAGAGCTGGTCAGATAATTACAAGTTCCGGCGACACGATGGTAGTTATGCTGATGTCATTGACCGTGGTTACGTCATTTACAACAGTGCCAACGAACCAATCCGTATGGTTGGCGGTATTACAGATATCAGTGAGCGACTTGAAATAGAAGAAAAATTACGCCAATCCCAGCGGCTGGAAGCTGTTGGTCAATTAACCGGTGGCGTAGCTCATGACTTTAATAATTTACTGACAGTGATTGTCGGTAATGCTGAAATCATCACCGAGTCACTTCCAGCTGATTCAAATTTACGCGGTTTATCACAAATGGTTCAGGAAGCCGCCAATCGCGGTGCTGATCTGATCGGCAGTTTATTGGCATTTGCCAGACGTCAGCCATTGGATCCCAAAAATATTGATGCTAATCAATTACTAAAAAATTTCCAATCGTTATTAAGCCGATCTCTGGGTGAAGCTATTCAGCTGGAAATGGCGTTAGAGCCAGATATATGGCTAGCCCAAGTCGATCCAGGACAGCTGGAAAATGCTTTACTAAATCTTGCTTTGAACGCCAAAGATGCCATGCCTTCTGGTGGTCGACTTTTAATTGAAACACTCAATGTTTTACTCTCGGAAGATTATGCTGCACAACATGATGTGACTGCAGGAGATTATATCGTTATAGGCGTTTCCGACACCGGTATTGGTATCGCTCCTGAAAATCTGGATAAAGTATTTGAGCCTTTTTATACAACCAAAAGTAAAGATAAAGGTACCGGTCTTGGCTTGGCAATGGTTTATGGCTTTGCTCGACAAAGTTTAGGACATATCAATATTTATTCCGAGCGGGGGCAGGGAACCACCATAAGACTTTACTTACCGAGATCTCCGGTAGAAATTTCAACAGCAGATAATCCTCCTGCTTTACCCATTCAGCCCAAAACAGGCAAAGAACATATTTTAGTGGTTGAAGATGATGATCTGGTTCGAAGCTACGTTATTTCTCAATTGGAATTTATCGGCTATCAGGTCATAAGCGCGTCAAATGGCCAAGAAGCTATGGAAATCATCCAGAGTGATGCTCATATCGATCTGTTGTTTACTGATGTAGTAATGCCCGGTGGTATAAGTGGCCGAGATCTCTCGGATAAAGCGCAGCGTATCCGACCGCAGTTAAAAGTGTTATTTACCTCCGGTTATACCGAAAACTCTATTGTTCATCATGGTCGATTAGATCCTGGTGTTATGTTACTAAGTAAACCATATAGCCGTGATGAATTATCAACCAAAATTCGCCAGGCATTGGATTGAAGATGCATAAACTACTAATTAATTCAGAGTGCTATTTGACATGGATAATAAAGAGTATTCTGTCCCGATGACCGAACTTAAAGTACTGATTCTGGATGACAATAACCTCACTGCAAGAGCGATAGCAAATGTTGCAGAATTTATTGGTCTGTCAGCCAAAGTAACCTCGGATTTTCAGAGTTTTCTCAACATTCTTAATGAATGGCAACCACAATATCTGATTGTGGATTTGATCATGCCGGACATGGATGGTGTAGAAGTTCTAGGCGAATTAGGCAAAATGCAGGTCGAGGCGCAGTTAATTATTACCAGTGGTGCTGGGCAGCAATTGCTGCATGCCGCTGCACGCTCAGCCGGTGCTCATGGTTTGAATGTGTTGGGGATTTTGCCAAAGCCTTTCAATCCGAAAGCATTTCGCGATTTGATTAATGCAGAATCTAACAATACTGCTGACAACACCTTTGGCAGACAATTACGAGCCGAGAATCAGATTAACACGCTCACGGTTACTGAATTGGAACAAGCGATTGATGCACGTGATATTTATCTGGTTTACCAACCGAAAGTATCTTGTATCAGTGGCGCTTTAACTGGCTTTGAAGCCTTGGCCAGATGGCATCATCCGGAAAAAGGTTTTATTTCACCGGAAAAATTTATCCCGTTAGCCGAACAACATAATTTAATTGATCGTTTAACCTTGCAAGTTTTTGAGCAGGCATTACCATTTCTCAATCAACTGCAAGATGCTGATACTGTTCAAGGCATACAAAGCCGTGGCTTATTACTTTCAGTGAATATTTCTGCGGCATCGCTAAAAAATCTATATCTATTCAAACAGATAGAGCTTCTTTGTAAGAGTAATAATGTCAAGCCAGATCAGCTTATTCTCGAGTTAACCGAAACCGCTGCCATGGATGATCCGGTTATGTCCCTAGATATATTAACTCGACTGCGATTACGTGGTTTTCGATTATCCATTGATGATTTTGGCACCGGGTTCTCTTCGATGCTGGCATTGGTACGCATGCCTTTTTCAGAAGTCAAAGTGGATAAAACCTTTGTGATGACCTCGGGCGATTCTCGCGAATCACGGCTAGTAATCAAAGCCATTATCGAGTTGGCCCATAGCTTGAATATGCAGGTAGCAGCTGAAGGTATTGAAGATAATGAGGCATTGGAACTGCTAAGGAATATGGGCTGTGATCAGGCGCAGGGATATTTTATTGGACGTCCCATGCTAGCGGATGCCTTTATCGAATGGTCGAAACAAAGCTCAGAACATATTGATTCGCATAGAATTAAGCATTTACATGGACTTGGCTTATTAGATAGCGAACCCGAACAGCGATATGACCGTTTGACCAAACTCTGTACACGGTTATTCAATGTAGATATCAGTTTAATTTCGTTGATTGATGAAAATCGACAATGGATTAAATCTTCGCAGGGATTTAGTCAACGCCAAACCGAACGTTCTATTGCTTTTTGTAATCAAACCATATCTCAAGAAGAGATTTTTATTGTTCCAGACACGCTGCTGGACGAGCAGTATGTCAATAATATTATGGTGACGTCCGCACCATATGTACGTTTCTATGCTGGCTGTCCCATACGCGCTAAATCCGGTGCAAAACTAGGGGCTTTATGTTTAAAGCACTCTGAGCCCAGAGAATTTTCTATTAAAGACAAACTGTTATTGAAGCAACTTACGGAAATGGTTGAAGAAGAAATCGATTACAACCCGTTTCTGGATGAAGATAAATTAACCGGACTTCTTAATCGAGAGGCGTTTGAACGTCGGGCACAAAAACTAATAACAATTTTTGCTCCACATCAAATTCCGATCACGATGTTTTATTTTGATTTAAATAATTACAAACGAATTATTGAGGCGCATGGAATATCAGCAGGAGATGAAGCACTGATCCATTTTTCCCGGTTATTGCTGGAAACCTTTACCGATACCGAATTAGTTGCCAGACTGGTTGATGATGAATTTGTTGTTTTGTGTATATGTGAGCTGAAAGGCACCCCATTGGAGACCTTGGCTGAAGCGGTTAAACAGCATAATTCATCGGTCAGTCCACACTTGAATATTCAATATACTGTTGGCACAGCATGCAGCCAATCAATGTCAAATGTCGATTTACAATCTTTATATATGTATGCAGACAGTGATTTATACGATCATAAAAGTCCTTAATAAGGTTGATTTAAATTACTTTGTACCAATATTGTTATACACAGCTTTTGTCAGACATCACCAACCATTCACATTAAATTACATAAAAACTTTTAAACTAGGTTTTTAACGCAGTTTTTATATATTAAATTGTTATATGAAAATCAAAACATATAGTTTCTATTTATATATTGTTTTTGTTATTTTGTTCTGTGCCCACCTTAAGAGATAACGCATTACCATGAATATCAGGCTGCCAAACGCCCCGCTAACGGATGAACAATTACAACAGTTGAATAATTTACTGCAAGGTCTGGAAGGCTGGCAGGTAGACTGGCTGTCGGGCTATTTATCTGGCTATCGTGCGGCCCAGGTTGGCACTGCTGTTATGGAAGCTGGACCATCTCTGGCTGAGCAAGCTATTAAACTTACCGTGCTGTATGGTTCACAAACCGGTAACACCGAAGCGGTTGCCGGACAACTTGCTGAGAAAGCAAAAGCCAGTGGTATTGAAGTCAAGTTATGGGATATGGCCGAATACAAACCACGAGAACTGAAAAACGAGCAATATCTGGCCGTATTAACTTCCACCCATGGTGAAGGAGAGCCACCTGACAATGCTATGGATTTATACGAGTTTCTGAATAGCCGCAAAGCACCGGGCTTGAAAGGTTTGCACTACAGTGTGCTATCGCTTGGCGATTCCAGTTATGAATTTTTTTGCCAAACCGGCAAGGATTTTGATGAGCGTTTGCAGAAACTAGGTGCAACCGCTGTTATTCCTCGAGTTGATTGTGATGTGGATTACGATGATTTGGCGGAAAAATGGATTGCTGAATTTGTTGGGGCACTGACCAGCTCCATGCAAGCCAGTGCCGCACCACCATCTGCTTCTGTTGCGATGAGTCAGCTTGAAACCTCAGTTCAATATGATCGGAAACATCCTTTTTCTGCACCTTTACTGGAAAATCAGCTGTTAAGTGGTCGCGGTTCCAGCAAGGAAGTACGGCATATTGAAATCTCGCTGGAAGGTTCAGGATTACAATATGAGCCAGGTGATGCTTTAGGCGTTTACCCGCAAAACGATCCCGCTCTGGTTTCAATGCTGATTGATGCGCTGGGATTTGATGCCGATAGTTCTGTAGAACTTGATGAACAACAAGAAACGTTAACCAATGCATTGATGCATCATCGTGAAATTACCGTGCTGACTCGACCGTTAGTGGAAAAGTGGGCTGAACTTGCCCAGTCCGATGAACTTAATAAGCTGATGGAAAGCAAAGCCGCCGTCACAGAATGGATCCGTGGTCGTGATGTTCTGGATTTGGTACAAACCTACCCATTAGCTGACATAGACGCCAATGGCTTTATTAAATTGCTGCGTAAACTGCCGCCAAGATTATATTCGATTGCCTCCAGTCAGGCTGCGGTTGATGAAGAAGTGCATATCACCGTGGCAACGGTTCGTTATAACGCCCATAACCGTGAGCGGGGCGGGGTAGCCTCAACCTGGTTAGCCGATCGCTTAGCCGAAGATGCGACTATTCCGGTGTATATCGATCCCAATAAAAACTTCAAATTACCTGCCGATGATGATGTGCCGATTATTATGATTGGCCCCGGCACTGGCGTGGCTCCGTTTAGAAGTTTTATGCAGGAACGTGAAGAGCGGGGTGCTCGCGGACCCAATTGGCTGTTCTTTGGCGATCAGCATTTCCTGACCGATTTTCTCTATCAGACCGAGTGGCTGGCCTGGCGTAAATCCGGATTGCTAACCCATCTTGATGTGGCCTTTTCTCGTGATCAGACCGAGAAAATCTATGTGCAGCATCGTATTCGCGAAAAATCCATTGAGATCTGGAACTGGCTGCAGGATGGTGCGCATATATATGTCTGCGGCGATGCCGACAATATGGCACCAGATGTGAATGAAGCCCTGATTGATATTATCAGTCAGCAAGGCAATAAAAGCCGCGAAGACGCCACCGAATATCTGCGTCAGCTGACGCGTGATAAACGTTACCAACGTGATGTGTACTAATGAATACAAAATTACCTGAAGCCGAACAACTCAAACTCGATAGTCGTTACCTGCGTGGGACCATTGCCGAAGGGCTGGATGATGTGGTTACCGGAGCGATTTCCGAAGATGACAACAAACTGACCAAATTCCATGGCAGTTACATGCAGGACCATCGTGATCTGCGTGATGAACGCCGTCGTCAAAAACTTGAACCGTTATATTCATTTATGGTTCGGCTGCGTATTGCCGGAGGTGTGGTGACTCCACAGCAATGGCTGGGACTCGATGCAATAGCTGATGATTGCTCCAATGGCACGTTACGTATTACCACACGCCAGACTTTTCAGTATCACGAGGTTTTGAAAAAAGATCTGCGTTCATTAATGCAGCAAGTCAATGCATTAGGTTTGGATACCAAAGGTGCCTGCGGTGATGTTAACCGGAATGTGGTGACCAACGTCAATCCGCATCAATCTTCGGTGCATGCCGAAGTTCATAAGATCTCCCAGGCCATAAGTGATCATTTGTGCTGGCAGTCTGGTGCCTATGCCGAGATTTGGCTGGGTGAACAATGTGTCTATCAACCGGGAAAATCCGAAGAGCCGTTTTATGGTGATCGCTATTTACCCCGTAAATTTAAAATCGGTATCGCCATTCCACCTGAAAACGACAGCGATGTATTGGCCAACGATATTGCGTTAATTGCCATTATCGAAAACGATGAATTAGTTGGATTCAATGTCGCCGTCGGTGGCGGCATGGGCATGACCTACGGTGAAACGGCAACTTTCCCACGCTTAGCCACCATGGCCGGTTTTGTGCCAAAAGACCAGATTGTCAAAGCCTGCGAAACCATTGCCGCCATTCAACGTGACTTTGGTGACCGTAGTGTCAGGGCGCATGCCCGCTTTAAGTACACCATTGATGATCATGGTATTGACTGGTTTAACGAAAAATTTACCGAATACCAAGGTGAGGCAATGACAGTTGCCAGACCCTTTGAGTTAGTACGCAATGGCGATCGGTTTGGCTGGATCCAGGGTGAAGATGGCAATGGCATCTGACCTTATACATTTATAGTGGCCGTGTTGCGGATACTGAAGCACTGC
Source organism: Methylophaga sp. SB9B (assembly GCF_004832235.1). Taxonomy (NCBI): domain Bacteria; kingdom Pseudomonadati; phylum Pseudomonadota; class Gammaproteobacteria; order Thiotrichales; family Piscirickettsiaceae; genus Methylophaga; species Methylophaga sp. SB9B. The sequence goes on along the minus strand of NZ_SSXS01000007.1, from coordinate 73,436 downwards.
AATTACGTACCGCACTTCGGGAAATCGCCAAAGTTCATACCGGCGAGTTTCGCATGACCTGTAATCAGAACCTGATTATTGCCAATATCAGTCCTGAGCAGAAACCGGTTATTGAACAGTTGGTCGAACAATATCAACTTGATATCGGCGAACGCGTCCGGCATTACGTTTAAATGCCATGGCCTGTGTTGCATTACCTACTTGTGCTTTAGCGATGGCTGAATCAGAACGTTATTTACCAACGTTTCTCAGTAAGCTGGAACAAATAATGAGTGATGTTGGTTTGCCGGAAGAACTGATTAATATCCGTATTACTGGTTGCCCCAATGGTTGTGCCAGACCTTACTTGGGTGAAATAGCCTTAACCGGGAAAGCAGTCGGGCGTTATAACCTGAACCTGGGGGCGGATTTCAGTGGTCAGCGATTAAATCGTCTGTATCTGGAAAATGTGGATGAAACTACCATTCTGAATACGCTGAAACCAATGATCGAACAGTTTGCTGCTGAACGTGAGCAAGACGAGCATTTTGGCGACTTTCTAATCCGTGTCGGCATTCTGGGCGCCGAACGGACACCTGAGATGATGCATAAGCCTTTGGTAGATTGAAATCTAACCAAAGAGATTTTTATCCGTAGATTTCGCAGATTTTTGTTAGACGTGGGTTGTGTCGGGTTACGCTAGGCTAACCCGACCTACCCATGAAAAATGACTTATTTAATTTTTCTATGTGGTTAATAATTGAAACTAATTCATCCGGCGGTATTTGATACGTTCCGGCTGATGATCCTTGCCGAAGCGTTTACGGTAATCTTCGGCATAATCGCTGTAATTACCTTCAAAGAACACCACGCTGGAATCGCCTTCATAGGCAATCATATGGGTACATACCCGATCTAAAAACCAGCGATCATGCGAAATCACCACCGCAGAACCCGGGAAGGCCAAAATGGCTTCTTCCAATGCCCGCAGAGTTTCAACGTCCAGATCATTGGTCGGTTCGTCGAGTAATAAAACGTTGCCGCCTTCTTTAAGCAGTTTGGCCATATGCAGACGGTTACGCTCACCACCGGATAAATCCTTAACGAATTTTTGCTGATCCGAGCCTTTGAAATTGAAGCGGCCACAGTAGGCACGAGAAGGGGTTTGATAGTTACCGACAGTAATCATATCCGCACCATCTGCAATTTCTTCAAACACGGTTTTCTTGCCATCCAGTTCACGTGACTGGTTCACATAAGCCAGTTGCACGGTGCTGCCGATTTCGATTTCACCTGAGTCGGGTTTTTCTTCACCAGTAATCATGCGGAACAAGGTGGATTTACCCGCACCGTTAGGACCGATAATGCCGACGATTGCACCAGGTGGAATCGTCAGACTAAGGTTTTCAAACAGTAATTTGTCACCATAGGATTTAGTGACGTTGTGCAGTTCAATGACCTTATCACCTAAACGTGGGCCAGGTGGAATATAGATTTCCTGAGTTTCATTACGCTTTTGAAATTCTTTTGAATTCATTTCTTCAAACTGTTTCAAACGCGCTTTGGATTTTGCCTGACGTCCTTTGGCACCTTGGCGAACCCACTCCAGTTCAGCCTGAATGGCTTTATTGTGCGAGGCTTCCTGTTTGGATTCCTGCGCCAGACGTTGATCTTTCTGTTCCAGCCAGGAAGAGTAGTTGCCTTCATAAGGAATACCGCGTCCACGATCCAATTCCAGAATCCAGCCAGCGGCATTATCGAGGAAATATCGATCATGGGTAATGGCAACAACCGTACCTGGGTATTCCTGCAGGAATCGTTCAATCCAGGCAATGGATTCGGCATCGAGATGGTTGGTCGGCTCGTCGAGCAATAACATATCCGGGTTATCCAGCAATAACCGGCATAACGCCACACGACGACGTTCACCACCAGATAACACTGCTACTTTGGCATCCCAGGGTGGCAGACGTAAGGCATCGGCTGCACGTTCCAGAGCATTGTCCAGATTATGACCATCTTTTGCGGTGATCAGATTTTCCAGTTCAGCTTGTTTTTTGGCTAAAGCGTCAAAGTCAGCATCGGGTTCAGCGTAAGCGGCATAAATTGCATCCAGTTCATCCAGGGCAGCTTTGACATCTGAAACTGATTCTTCAATGATTTCACGAACGGTTTTGCTGTCATCCAGCTGAGGTTCCTGTGGCAGATAACCGACCTTCATATTCGGCATCGGTCTGGCTTCGCCAATATAATCCTTATCTTCACCGGCCATAATGCGAAGCAGGGTGGATTTACCTGAACCATTTAAACCCAATACACCGATTTTGGCGCCGGGGAAAAAGGACAGGGAAATATCTTTTAATATTTCGCGTTTGGGCGGCACGATTTTGCCAACGCGGTTCATGCTGTATACGTATTGAGCCATTTTAAAATCCAATAAAACAGGAGTTCAGTAGAAGCGGTGATTCTACCTGAAATTACTTTTGGTTTGGCGGGCTGAGCGAAAATCTTTTGTTTAGATTCTAAAAGATCAACAACCCAAAAAAATCACTCACCAATTAAAATCAGCTTGCCGGTTTGGGGATCACGATATACCTGACCAACCGCTTCATAGCCACTGCCATCCTGCATCTGTTGCTGCATATTGTCGGGCAGTTTTGGCAGTTCTTTACCGAGAGTGATCTCCTGCGGCTGTACTTCAAAGTGATCCTGTAAATCAGTGCTGAACGCGACCAGTGCTGCGATTAGCCCACAGGCAAATACCAGCACAATATCAATCAGATTGGCTAATGGACCCAATGGATCTTCATCGGTATCCAGAAATGAACTACGCCGCCATTTATCCATTTTGCTGTTCCAACTGAGTTAAAGCCGCGTCATACCAACGCCGACGCATACGGCCAATAACAAAGCCGATCATGCCAGCCAATAAACCAATAACCGTGGTATCAAACGCCACTGTCATCGCCGTTGTCAGAATGCTTAGTTGTCCTTCGCCTAATGCGGCAAGACCTGGACCTAGAGGAATCAATGTCCCCATCAAGCCAAGCATTGGTGCTAGACGAGTAATAAAATCTGCTCGTTCAATCCGACGTTTGCCAAGTGCAATGAGCGATGCACTGTCCAGTTGTTTTGTCAGACGGGCAATTCCCCAAAAACGCTCGCCAATGGCGATACCGGTTTCATATACAGCCAGCCCGACAAAAAACAATAAAGCCCAGACCACCGGGGTTAATAACAGTCCGGTCAGCTGGTGCATCAATTCCAGTGAAAAGTGTGGATACATTACATAGCTCCTTTACGACCACGCCATAAACCGGCTGCGACAATTACTGATAATGCCAGTAACGTCCATAACCAAAGCAGATTTTTATCGTTCGAGTTTGAGTCAGCACCTTGATCAACTTTATCGTTTTGCTGGCTATCATCCTGATTTAACTGTAATTCCTGGATATGCGTCGGTGACGATTCGAGCTCTGAAGTTTGCATGCGACTACGTGCCAATACGGCTTCCAAGGCTTCAGCCGTATCCGCATCAAGCTGTGATTTCACAAAATCATACATTGGATGATTGGCATGGGTATGACCACTGCCGGGAATGCCTTTTTTAATAATATTGGCAGCAAACTGTTCGGCTAATTGTTTTTGCGTTGCCAGATCGGCATCCCAGAAGCCTTTATCAATGGCAACCAACATCACGGCTAAAATATTGGTTTGCACATGTTGCTGATGGCTATTACTGAGAAATTCATCCAATCCCAATTGCAGGCTGTCATCTACATACACCGCTTTAACTTCTTCCCAGACCTGATCGGTAATGATCTCTGGGCTGGTCACCTGCCAACCCCAAAGATATTCAATAAATTCACTGCCCATGGTGCGGGCACCGGCATAGCCTTCATTCATCAACGGTTTAATCCATTGTGGATTCAGATAACGAGCACGCAATTCACTGAGCAGAGCTTGTGGCAGATTATCGATTCGCAGGTTATCGTCATTACTGTGATTAATCACCGCGCTGCCAGGTTGCTGGCCACTGACTGTTTCCACCGCCAGATTAAAACCGCCGAGATAATCAAATGCATCATTGTTATCCATCAGACCGTACAGATTACTGGCCCGTCCCAGAAAAGTCTGTGAAACCCCGGCAAGTTGCTGTTTGAACAAGTCTGGTTGCGATTCACCCTGCAGACCACTGCCATAGGCATGAGCCATACGTTTGATAAACACATCGGCCAGTTCACTGCGATCCTCCCAGGCCGAAGATCGTTCAACCAGACGATTAATGCCAGCACCATAAGATCCTGGTGCGATGCCAAATACACGAAGGCTGGTTTCACGACCTAATTGTGCCGGATCGAGATCCGGTTGCTGTGCCAAACGTTGTCTGGCTTCATTAACCCAATTTGATGCCACCAGATTTTTATTCAAAGCTTCCTCGCCACCTTGTTGCCATTCGCCTAACGGTTGCAGAGCTGCTTTAAGCGCAATGGCCAGAGCAGGGTAATCACGAATAATCAGATCACGACTGGCATCCAATGCCAACAAGCTGGCTTTATCGAGCAATACCAGATGTTCCCCATATAAATCCCTGAATAGACCTGAGGTGGTAAACAGCACGTCCAGCCGCTGCGGTTGTTCCTCATTTAATGGCAGACGCTCAAGACCTTTGATAATGCCCCGGCTATTCCATATCGGGCGGACACCCAGCAGCTTCATGCCAAAAGCAATCATTGCACCTTCATCACGCACCGAATCAGAGGCCCAGAGAATGACGCCTTGTTTATTGCGATCGCCAACTTCATGACCTTCAATATTGCCTTTTTCGCCAGCCAATACCGGCGCAGCCAGTTGCTGACCAATATCAAAACCCACACGGGTCGCAGTAAACTGCCATCCAACGCATAAAAATTTCGCCCGGTGGGCAGTGCATCGGGTGTGCGGATCGGATCATTGCCTTTACCTGGTGAGATAAATCGCCCATTCAGACCATTCAGTAAGGCGTCAATTTCAGCAGCAGGAGATATTTGTAATCTCTGATATATCTCATTGCGTTGTTGTTCGCTGGGCTCGGATTTATCCAGCATTGAATTCATCATGGTATCCAGACCTTCAGCTGACCAGTCACGACCAAATACATGCAATCCCAATGGCATAAAGGTTTCCTGAAAATGCGTCAGATAATGACCGACTTCATGCAGCAGAAAATCATCATCAATTTCTTCAAAACCAGCGCCACGAACTTGCAGCTCTTCATCCATGCTGGCAATTAATTCATCACGCAGACCCATGGTTTCGATTTGCTCACGTAAGGTGACAATAGCGCGATCCCGGGTGGCTTTGTCTGAAGCGGCTTCAGCGCTTTCAATCAATTGACGTAGTTGCAGCAAATCGTCATACAATTCAGTAACGGCGAGCGGGGGAGTCAAATGATCAATGATAACCGCCTGACCACGCCGTTTAGCCTGGATGCCTTCCCCGACGCCATCGACTATATACGGATAAAGACCTGGCACATCCCCAGCGATAATAGTGGGGTAATCATCCTCACCAAGACCGACAGCGCGTTTGGGCAAAAACTCATAGGTGGAATGTCGACCAACATGCACCATCGCATCAGCGTTAAATTGCGACTGGATAAAATGATAAAAAGCGAGATATTGATGTGGCGGCGGGAAGGACATATTGGCATGCAATAGTTCCTCGTGGATCTCCCAGCCACGTGGTGGTTGAGGGCCGATAAACACATTGCCAAATTGCACACCGGGCATCAGTAGTTGATTATCCCAGACCATCACTTTGCCGGGGATTTCACCCCAGCCACGAATACCCTCGATCTGCATTTCCAACAGGGCATTATGCAATGATTCGTTATGTTGCCAGTCAGGCTTTTTACCTTGAGCAGCTGCATCGATGATCTGCTGATAATCCTGTTCCAGCTGAGTTAATAAATCCAATGCCCGACTGCGACCGGGGTGACGCAAACCATCCAGCGCATGATGAATATCCGTAGAGGTCTGCTGCATAAATGCTGACAGTAACTGCAGCTGAGACTGCCGAATGGTTACATTTTCCAATGCCAGCGCCTGCTCAATGGCATCACGCATCCGCTGCTGTAATACTGCCAAAGGACCATCAATCATTTCAGCCTGAACAGTTGCCGGTAACTGTTTGAACCAGCGTTGATAATCATCCGCTGTCATGGTGTTGGCGACCTTGGACATCGCAGATAAAGCCTCAGCGTCTTCAGGTAAATTCACCCCTTGAAATTGCAGCAAATCAAGCAAAGCCTCAGCGTCTTTGGGTAATTCACCGGTCTGATAACCTGCATCTTTAAGACCATGTAATATTTCCAGCAGACTTTCAGGCACATTCAGATTATCAGCACCAATATTATGTCTGCCCGGTGGATGGTTGTAATACACAATGGCGACACGTTTATCAGCGTTGTCTTTTTGTTGCAGATCCAGCCAGCGTTGCATGCGCTGTGCCTGACGATTTATTTGTGCCGCAATAGGCAGGCTTTGAGTCAGCTGGGCCCCGGTTTGTTTATCGATTTTTGCAGGTTCGGTCAAAGCCAGAATCTGTGGCTGACTGACACCTTGCAACTCAGGCATGGCAATCCGGTAATGAATGGAATCACGCGGAATGCCTTGTGCAGATAAGGCATAATCCGCCTCACTCAATTCATTCAGCCGAACGCTTTTTAATACCGGAACATTCAGTTCAGTAAATAATTGTTCAACCTGCTCACGACCATCACCGCCACCAATCACAAAATCCTGTAAAGAAACGATTCCCCATGGTGTGATTGGCAAAGATTCATTCATTACCTTTTTAATAGTCTGAATCGCATCAACACTGGTTCACCCCAGGCGGCCAATACCGATACACATTGGCTATTAAGCGCCTGACAATACTGTTGATGCAATTGCCATTCGCCCGTTAAATCACCGGTATCATGATCGAGCAACCAGACAACAGGCTGTGAGCCATCCAGTTGTTTCGCTAGTTCATCATGGGTTAACCAGTGAGTTTTATCGTCGTTATGCAAAGCAAAGCGTAAAGCCCCAATAGGTTGTAATTCAGTTTTTATATTGCCATCGCTTAGCAACATTTCCAGCAGACTACGTGAATTCTCTGTCGAACGATTTACCCAATAGGCGCGTGCCTGCAACCAGTTAACATACTCCGGATAGTTGGCTTGCAGAGCCTTTAAGTCATCTGCTGAACTTAAGGATGTTTTGTCGCTAAGTACTTGTTCAGGAATAGATTGCGTAAGTGGAACACTGTTTAATGCCGTGAGTCGCTGATCACTATGTAAAACATAGCGTTTTTGTGTAGTGCTGTATTGACGTGCCAGTAAACGCTCAACCGGATCACCAAATACGCCAACCATTAATAAGCTGCCGCTGCTATCGATTAATTTCTGCAACTCATTGTCATTTAAAGCATTAAGCTGACTGACAGTACGGATTTGAATGTCTGCATCGGGATGTTGCTGTAATAACTGATGTGCTCCAGAGACCAACGTCGGGGCAGAACGATCTGAAACAATAACCGTCACGTTGCGATCACTGGCATAAACAGCAGATGCCAATAGAGAAAACAACAGAGCAAACAAAGAAACGGGTCGAAAAAGACTCGTGTGAGAATTAAATTTATGAAACATAAGACATCCTGCCGCAGCAAAAGCAGCTACCAGTTAGGTAAATAGCGGGCAGGGGGACAGTATGGGTGTAATCTCGGAAACGTTCAGGCACCCCGCCACGACTCCTTAGTTAGCTTCGGGCCGGTCTCCGGACTTACAGCTTAGCCATAAATGGCGGCATTTCTCGTCTTCCCATACTGTTTAAGTACAGTGACTGTCGATCTATCAAGCAGATAGCGACCAGAGCAATGAAATAACTGTTTACCGTTGCGGGGGCAGTACAGGAATAACCAAATCATTGGGTCACCTGTTTCCCGTTTAACCTTTATCACATGTTGTAATAAAGGCACCTGAAACTGCCAGCGATAATACAGACAATGGTAATCAGTCAAACCAGGCGATATTGGTAGTAATACATTAATGAGACTGATCGTGACATTGAGATAGTATTTTGCTGAACGTTAATGGCCCTTAGCTTTCATAGTCAGTAAGCTGTTTGATACTGTGGGTTATCTAAATTGATAACCAATCATTACGTTAAATTAAAAAAGGAGAGAAATATGGAATGGGTATTACTGGCCATCGTGGGGCTACTGATTTTATATGTCATCATTGAATACAATAAATTAGTCCGGCATCGCAATATTTTTCAGAATGCATTCAAACAGATAGACGTAATGCTTAAACAACGTCATGACATGATTCCGCAGTTAGTCAACACCGTTAAAGGCTATGCCAAACATGAGCAGGAAACCCTGACGGGTGTCATTGAAGCCCGTAATCAGGCAGAAAAAATGCGCGGCCAAATTGACTCGGGCGATGCCACATCCATGCTGGCACTTGGACAGGCAGAAGGGTTATTGGGTAAAGCGATGGGCGGTATTTTTGCTTTATCAGAAGCGTATCCAGATCTGAAAGCCGATGGTGCTTTCCGTGATTTGATGGAGCAGTTGACCAGTATTGAAAACAAAGTCGCAGCATCACGGCGTGGCTATAACAATACCGTACTTGAATATAACAATGTGCTGGAAACCTTTCCAACCAATATTCTGGCGAATATGTTCAGTTTTACGCGTGCATCAGAGCTGGATTTTGATGACCGTGAAGCTATTCAGAATGTGCCAAAGGTTGAGTTTTAATCATGGCTGAAATGAGCAGCTATCAATTAGGCGCCAATGCTCGAAAACAAAGTCGGCTGATGATGGCAATGTTTATCTTTTCAGTTGCCTTAATTGCCACTGTAATTGCTGCCCTGGCATCGGTCAGGTTGCCATCTGAAACCATGAATCAGTCCGCACAGGTCATCGTGGACTGGTATTTATTTGGCTGGGTTGCAGCTGGCGTAGCGACGGTGATTGTCTTAACGTCTGTTTGGAAAATGCTCAGCATGGGCGGTGACGGAGTAAAAGTTGCTCAAAGCCTGGGGGCAACCGACGTAAATGATGAAACCAATGATCCGTTAATTACCCGTTATAAAAATATCGTTGAAGAAGTCGCTCTGGGTGCCAGCATGCCAGCACCGCATATTTTTGTGCTGGAAAATGAAGCTGGGATCAACGCTTTTGCAGCAGGCAGTTCACCCGATAAATCCGCTATTGCTGTTACTCGTGGCGCTTTAAAAATATTGACTCGTGATGAACTTGCAGCGGTAGTTGCCCACGAATTTGCCCATATCCGCAATCTCGATATGCGGCTTAATCTGCGGGTGATCGGCCTAATTCATGGATTGATGGCTTTATATGTATTGGGACGGATTCTGATGCATTCCGGAGGTCGCGGCGGCAAAAATGGGGGAGCCCAGTTAGCGTTGATTGGTATTGCACTGATCCTGTTGGGATTATTAGGTGCATTTATGGGTAAGGTCATGCAGGCAGCAATTTCTCGTCAACGTGAATATCTGGCCGATGCAGACGCCACGCGCTTTACCAGTGATCCTGACTCTCTAGCTGGCGCTCTGAAAAAGATAGGCAGTCTGAGTCAGAAAGGCGCTAATGCAACCGTACATGATGAGTTGGAAGAGGCCAGACATATGATGTTTGCTGAACTTTCAAACAAAATGTCCGGATTACTCTCCACCCATCCGCCTTTGGTCAAACGTATACAAGCCTTGGATCCTAGTTTTGACCCGGAAATTCAAGGTTGGCCGACAGTGGAAATTAATTAATCTACGTAATTACCTGCCTTGCATTTGAAAGATTTAATGAAGGTCTGCATTACTTATAACGTCGACGTAATAAATCATTAACCAGACAGAGAAATACATAAAACCCAACCAGTGGGCCTAGCCCATAAACAAGACCGGTTTGTAAATCTTGTAAGTAGGGCAGTGATAACGCTATCGCAATGGTAAACCAGACGTAGGCCACATATAGCACCAGAAATAAAAAGCCCTCGAAACGGTTTAAGGTACCGCCAAGAAAGAACAATGGCAGACATAACACAGCTACTGCGACCATCACTGGAACATCTATTTGCATTAACTGCTCGCTGGCTATTAATGGCATAGGGGAGATCAAGCCGGATAAACCCAGCACCGCCAGAATATTAAAGATATTACTGCCCACTACATTGCCGATGGCAATATCGCGTTCACCTTTGATGGTGGCAATAATAGACGTCATAACTTCTGGTAACGAAGTGCCGGCAGCCACAATGGTTAAGCCAATCACGGCTTCGCTGACACCAAAGGATGAAGCAATAGTGACCGCACTTTGCACTAACCAACGTGCGCCGAGCACCAATAAAGCCAAACCAACAATGATAAGCAATAAATTCTGCCATGTTGGGGCAGGCTTTTCTGTGGTTACTTCGCTTGAATCAATACCGGTTTTTTTGCCCTGATAGAACAAGAACAAAGTATACAAAACCACTCCCAATACCAGCAAAGCTGCTTCCAGTTTGCCGATGCTGCCATCCTGTATCATCCATAAAGCCAAAAAACTGACCCCAATCATGATCGGTACATCTTGACGAATCAGTTGTTGAGAAACTATTAGCGGCATAATCAAAGCTGCTAAGCCCAATATAAACAGAATATTAAAAATATTACTGCCTACCACATTGGCAATAGCCATTTCAGCTTGCCCGGAAAAAGCGGCTTTTACACTAACGGCTAATTCGGGTGCACTGGTGCCAAATGCCACTACTGTCAGGCCAACCACAAGTGCCGGAATACCAAAACTGGTCGCTAAACGTGAAGCACCTTTAACCAGCAGCTCTGCACCGACAATCAGCAATACTAATCCTGCTGCTAACATTAACCAGGTCATCTTTTTATCCTTAAGTGAAGCTTTATGGTGAAAGTCATCACCATAAAGCTTATTTTAATTAATCACTTACAAAGTAAAGCTGAATTTATTTACATAATGGCATCCAGTTTCTTTTGCATTTCTTCAGCTGAAGGGCGTAACTGGGACAGGCCTTTTCGCATACGATGCTGTCCCATCCAGAACACTATCGGTGCAGCGATAAATACCGATGAACTGGTGCCAATCACAATGCCGAATAACATCGGCAAAGCAAAGCTGGCCACCGCACTACCACCGGCAACGGCCATTGGAATCAATGCCAGAAATGTGGTGACTGAGGTAAATACTGTACGCGTTAATGTCGAAGTAATACTCTCATTGAGCAATTCCAGCATCGGTTTATCAGGCGTTAACCGCAGGTTTTCCCGCACCCGGTCAAACACCACCACCTTGTCATTTACTGAATAACCAATCAACGCCAATAATGCTGCCACTGCAGTCAGATTGAATTCCACCCCAGCCAACACAAAAAAGCCAATGGTTTTGGTTAAATCCAGACCAATCGTTAATGTCGCCGCCAAGGCAAAGTGATATTCAAACCTAATCCACAGATACGCCAACATACCGAGCCCGGCAAAAACAATGGCCAAGATAGTCGCATCTTTAAAATCACCACTGACTTTTGGTCCAACCATTTCAACGCGTGGAAA
>NZ_SSXS01000007.1:0-61749 GCF_004832235.1 Methylophaga sp. SB9B | reverse complement strand
GCAAAGTGATATTCAAACCTAATCCACAGATACGCCAACATACCGAGCCCGGCAAAAACAATGGCCAAGATAGTCGCATCTTTAAAATCACCACTGACTTTTGGTCCAACCATTTCAACGCGTGGAAAACTCGCATCGGCCGATATTTCCTGTATCGCTGATTTGATATTTTCAACAGGTTCACCGCTAGCGACTTGTTCAGCACCTTCCATTGGCAGGCGAATTAGATAATAGTCATCATCGCCGAATTCCTGAATCGAAGCCTGAGCAAAACCTTTTGCTTGCAAGGCATGACGCACCTGTTCTACATCCGTGTTTGGCGCTTGTACTTCCATCACCGTGCCACCACTAAAGTCGATGCCGTATTTCAATCCAGGTTGGAAAAATAAACCAATCGCTGCTAAAGACAAGATGGCTGAAGCGGCAATACCGACAAACCGACCCCGCATAAAATCAATCTTGCTGTTACTGAGTCGATCCAGCGCTTTGATGCCGGAAATACTGAGTAAATCCTGTTTTGGCATCCGCTTAACCCGCCATTCCATCAATAAACGAGTAAAGGAAATCGAGGTAAACATTGATGTAATAAGGCCAATCGCCATCGCTACGGCAAAACCACGAACCGGGCCACTACCAAACATAAACAGCAAACTAATTGCTATCAATGAGGTGATATTGGAATCCAGAATCGTACTGTAAGCGCGTCTGAAACCGGCATCCAAAGCAATCAGGGCACGTTTGCCTCGACGGGTTTCTTCGCGGATCCGTTCGTTAATCAGAATATTGGCATCAACAGCCATACCGATACTCAGAATAATCCCGGCAATACCTGGCAGGGTTAGCGTTGCACCTAATACACTCAAAACGCCAAAAATCAGACCGATATTGAGTGTCAAGCTCAGACTGGCAATAAGTCCCCAAGTGCCATAAATCGCCAGCATAAACACCAATACCAATATGGCACCAATCACACCGGTAGTAATACCCATAGAAATGGAATCACTGCCTAAATCTGGTCCGACGGTGCGTTCTTCAATCACATTAAGCGGAGCAGGCAGGGCACCGGCACGTAACAATAGTGCCAGTTCATTCGCTTCAGAAACAGTAAATGAACCACTGATTTCACCCCGACCACCGGCAATCACACTACGAATAACCGGGGCAGTAATGACTTTATCATCCAACACAATCGCCAGTGAGCGACCGATATTGTGTGTGGTCATTTCACCAAACAACCTTGCGCCTTCTTTATCCAGCTCAAAACTGACTACTGGCTGGCCATTTTCCTGACTGAATACCAGATTGGCATCTTTGATATGCTGACCTTCAAGTGCTACCCGTTCTTCCAAAGTATAGACTTCACCTTCAGTCATACCCTGAGCTTTGATGACGCCGGACGATTCTGCATTCGCTGCCCAATGAAAGGTCATTTTGGCAGTAGTACCCAGCAGAGTGCGGATATAACTTGGATCATCAACGCCAGGCAATTGCACCAGAATGCCGTCACTGCCTTGTTTGGTAATGGTCGGATCCACCAGGCCGCTCTCATTAAGACGTTGTCTGACCACCTTCAAGCTGTGCTCAACGGCATCTTTAGTGAGTTTTTCACTATGCGCTTTGGTTGGAGTGATGGTGAGTTTATTTGCCTCATCATCAAGTGAGAACAAAGCCAACCCGCCTTTGGGATCTTTAATAAAGGTCCGCACAAGCTGCTTTATATCCGCTAAGCGGCTAGGATCTTTTGGTGTGATAACCAGATGGTTTTTCGATACAGAAATCGGCTGAATAAAGATCCGTTGTTCCCGTAATGCATCGGTGATCTGTTCGGCTAACTGCTGATGATCGTTGAGTTGTAAATCATTGGTATCCACTTGCATCAGCAAATGGGAACCGCCACTCAAATCAAGACCTAATTGAAAGGTATTGTCGGTAAACCATGAAGGTAAATGTTGTGAAGTTGATGTTGGCAACACATTAGGCAATGCACTGAGCAGGCCCACAATAATAATCAGGCTGAATACAACAGCCCGTGAAACGAATGAACGCATACATAATCCTCGAAGATGACTTCGTGTTTAAACAAAAAAGGTTTAACAGTGGGATTAGTAGGGACTTGGAGGTGCGCGAGTGATGGGTAAATGATACTTGCCGTCACCAATGATCAGTAACGCCAAATAATGTAGATCCAACGCATGCAGTAATGCTGCGGCAGGAAAATTGAACTCAGTCGAATAATTTAACCAGTGCTGTTCGTTATCACCGTCACCTGAAATCGGTGCAGCCAGATTTTTGATATCCAGCAATGAACGGAAATGATCACGATGATTGGCTAAAGTAAGTTGATTAAACTCAGCGACAAAACCGGAATTGGTTGAAACAGTTGCCTGACGGAAATCTACCCAGCCGGCAAAGGCCAAACTATTCAGCAACAACAGCAATACGCACAGCTGCCAGATATTGGCAGGGCGCTGGTCAAGCTGCTGTGTTTGGAGATGTTTCATGAACTTATTCGCAATTAAGTGCACAAATTGTGAGCTTCGCTAATAAAACAGTCAACTAAATTTAAGGAAGGTAATGCATGGGCTTATTAATGAAAGGCCAGTGGGTCGATCGCTGGTATGACACCGATTCCAATCAAGGCAAATTTATTCGCAGTAAATCGCAATTCCGCAATTGGATCACCTCTGATGGCAGTGCCGGTCCAAGTGGAGAAGGTGGTTTTAAAGCGGAGGCTGGTCGTTATCATTTATATGTTTCTTTAGCCTGTCCCTGGGCGCATCGCACCTTAATTTTTCGTAAGCTGAAAGGTCTGGAACAGATGATTTCATTATCTGTTGTTAATCCGTTAATGCTGGAACATGGCTGGACGTTTGATTATGCAGAAGGAGTGATTGAAGATCCGTTACATCAGGCGAAATTTCTGCATCAGGTGTATACCGCAGCCGATCCAAACTACAGTGGACGGGTAACAGTACCGGTGTTGTGGGACAAACAGCAAAACACGATGGTCAGCAATGAATCTGCCGAGATCATTCGTATGTTTAACAGTGCGTTTGATGCGATTGGTGCCACAGCGGGGGATTATTACCCGGTCAATTTAAGAAACGATATCGATGCTATCAATGATGAAGTCTATGACAACATCAATAACGGTGTTTACAAAGCAGGTTTTGCCACTACTCAACAAGCCTATGAAGAAGCTGTTTATCCTTTATTTGAAGCCCTGGATAAGGTTGAACAGCGCCTGAGCAAAAATCGCTATCTAGTCGGCAATGATTTGACAGAAGCCGATTGGCGTTTATTTACCACCTTGATTCGCTTTGATGCGGTGTATCACGGCCACTTCAAATGCAACCTGAAACGCATTGAAGACTATCCGAATACTGCTGAATACATTCGTGAGCTATACCAATGGCCCGGTGTTGCAGAAACCGTCAATATGCAGCATATCAAAGGCCATTATTATCGCAGCCATAAAACCATCAACCCTACAGGGGTCGTGCCAGCTGGACCAATCTTGAATTTCGAGCGGGCTCACAACAGAAGATAGTCAATACATGGTGGCAAGGTAAAACATTACCGCAGCATCAATAAAGCCAAAGGCAATAATACCCATCACCAGATAGTGCCAGAAAGTCAGTTTGGTTTTCATAAAGGCCTCATCTATATCTATTTGGTTTTTTAGGCAGACAGTTTTCAGAGCCAAAAGATTGCCATGTTGAGGTATTTAAAGTGGATTTGTTTTCCTTAAGGTTTAGTTAAGTATTGTCGTCGTAGCATGAGCCTCATTTTTGTTTAATGAGGCGATTTTGTGCAAAAACATACTGGATTCAAACGGCTGTTTTATGCCTTGGGTTTCTCAATGCAGGGACTGGTTGCAGCACTGCGTTTTGAAACCGCTTTTCAACAGGGATTTCTGTTGTTGATCGGTGGAGGGATTTTCAGTTTTTTTCTGGATGTATCTCCAGTCGAACGACTGGCACTAATAGCGGTTTTACTGTTAGTTGTCTTGGTGGAAGCACTAAACTCAGCGATTGAATGTATTGTTGATCGCATCAGCACTGAAAAACATCCCTTATCTGGCCGTGCCAAGGATTACGGTTCACTCGCTGTATTTATAGCTATCATTCTTGCTCTGACAACCTGGCTGACTGTTCTCTGGCCATTAATCGTGCGGGGCTGATAATGACTAAAGTAAAGTCTTTGTTTGGTCCTTACCAGGTTTTTATCAATCTAGTAGTAACAGGTTTAATCATGTTATCGCTGTCCAGATTGGGACTGGTAATCTGGCAATGGGACAGGGTGGTGGCAGCGACAGATTTACCAACGATTTTTCTGCAAGGATTTCGAGCTGATTTAATTATTTTAGGCATGTTGCTGGCTCCATTGGTGTTATTAATGCCTGTATTGGTCAATCGTTGGGCATGGAAGATCTGGCAAAAGCTGGTGCTGATATGGGGCGTCATCATTATCGTCATTATCAGCTTTATGGAAGCATCAACCCCGGCGTTTATTATGCAGTATGACTTGCGTCCAAACCGCCTGTTTATTGAGTATCTACAGTATCCCAAAGAAGTCTTCGCCACCTTATGGCAAGGCTTTCGTGTGCCGTTATTTGTGGGTGTTGCTTTAACCCTATTATTTGGCAGTGGGACAATCCTGTTATTAAAACGCTGGATGGCACAGTCTCAATCCGACTGGCCGCTATGGAAGTTATGGTTAACCTGGCCACTTTTGGTGATTATTTTAGTGCTGATGATTCGATCTTCCATCGGTCACCGCCCGGCCAACCCTGCCAGTTTTGCACTGACTTCTGATGCCATGGTGAACAGTTTGATGATCAACTCCGCCTGGTCAGTGTATTTTGCCATTTACAATATGCAGCACGAGTCTAACTCTGCCGAAATTTATGGCACGATGACTGAGGCCGAGATCATGGCTGAACTGCATCAAAACTACCCTTGGATTAGTGTTGATAGCCAGGCACCATTTCCCACCTTAAATACCCGGCAAGCTAGCGTAAAGCGTGATAAACCGCTTAATCTGGTGATTATTCTGCAAGAAAGTATGGGGGCAACCTTTGTTGAATCTTTAGGTGGCGAGTATTCCGTCACACCAAATTTGGAACGCCTGAAACAACAAGGTTGGTGGTTTGAACAGCTTTATGCCACGGGCACTCGCTCAGTAAGAGGTATTGAAGCCGTGGTAAGTGGCTATTTGCCAACGCCTGCTCGCAGCGTAGTCAAGCTTTCGCTGTCTCAACAAAACTTTTTTACCATAGCTGGTTTACTTAAACAGCAAGGCTATTTCACTGAATTTATCTATGGTGGTGAGTCACATTTTGACAATATGGCGAGTTTCTTTATTGGCAATGGCTTTGAATCAGTAATTGATCAACATGATTACTCCAATCCGGTTTTTACTGGTAGTTGGGGTGTATCAGATGAGGATTTACTGAATAAAGCACACCAGCAGATTCAACAAAAACATGCGCAAGGTCAGCCTTATTTCAGTCTGGTGTTTACTTCCAGTAATCATTCACCTTATGAATTTCCGGATGGACGCATTGAACTGGATAACCCTGTTAAACAAAGTGAGACCAATACAGTTAAATATGCCGATTACGCCCTGGGCCAGTTTTTTGATAAGGCTAAGCAAAGCGATTATTGGGAGGACACCTTGTTTCTGGTGATTGCAGATCATGATTTGAATGTTTATGGCGATTCACTTGTACCCATCGAGCGTTTTCAAATACCGGGTTTAATTTTAGGTGCTGATATTCAGCCACGGAACATACCGACGATTGCCAGCCAAGTGGATATGCCACCGACCTTATTGTCGTTAATGGGTATAACAGCTGAAACACCGATGATTGGTCGAGACTTAAGCATTGAGGCTGAACAGCAATCAGAGGGCCGGGCAGTGATGCAATTTGCTGATTACTACGCGCTGATGCAAGGTGAGAAGGTCACCGTTTTAAGACCACAAAACTCTGCATTGAAAGGTCAATATTCACCAAAATCACGGCAATTAAATATCATCGGCCCGGCTGCTGCAGAGGATGAGCATAAAGCTTTGGCGCATGTTTTATTGCCATCATGGTTATATCGTCAGCAACGTTATAACGTGCCGTCTGGAAGCCTTGCCAGAAAATAAATAATCCGTTGCAGATGAGCCTGAGAATGAACTGGATTTTCACTCTCAGGCTTTTTTTGTTCTGTGTATATACCCATTTTTGAACAAAATAATAACTTAAGTTTTTCTTAAGTTTTGCTGCTTAACATAAGCAACCATAGTCATCAGGAGGTGATATATGGAAGCGAAAAAGCTGCAAACTTTAGTTCAACCTTCAGTAAAACATTGGCAACAACGGTTATTATTTCCCCACAAACCCGTGTCATTGATAAAGCGTAGTCATGCTGATGAATATTCAAACGTGCAGGCGTTTATCAGTGATCGCTTTTATGCTGCCTTTGGTGCAAAAATCCACAGTTTTTTACCGTATTTTCTTGCCAGTCATACTGAAGGTTGTGTTGATTCAGCGATTGGTTTTCAACCAGCACAAGGTCAGCAGTTATTTCTCGAACAATATCTACAACAGCCCATTGAACAATCACTGCAAACAATCACCAACGGGATCCGGCGGTCAGATATTGTAGAAATTGGCAATCTGGCAGCCAGTTTACAAACCGGTAGCCCGTTATTGTTTATTTTGCTGACTGCGATTTTGCATCAAGCAAATTATCAATGGGTGGTGTTTACCGCTACTCGACAGGTCAGACATTTATTAAGCAAGTTACAGCTCACCTCATATTCATTAGGTGATGCGGATCCGAATTTTTTGCATGATAAACAGCAACAATGGGGCAGCTATTATCAGCATCAGCCAATGGTTCTGACTGGGCATTTGCCAACCGCTGTTAACCATTTACAACAACATCCCGTCATTAACAGCGTATTGGATATTCACGCTGAATTTATATTAAACACGGCCAGGACGTTACGCCCATGACCAGTGAATTTTTACTGGCTCTTGAAAAGCTGGCTGCGGCAGAACCCGATAAAATCTGTGTACGAGACGGTACGCAAAGTTTGAGTCGTAAACAACTCGTGCAAAAAGTTGCTGCTGTGGCGACTGAGCTTGAGGTTTATCAAAACAAAGTGGTTGGTTTATTAGCCGACAATAGCCTGTCATGGTTATTGGTGGATTTGGCCGCACAGCATGTTGGTATTATTTTGTTGCCATTACCCTTGTTTTTTACTCCAGCCCAAATACAACATGCACTGCAAAGTACCGGTGCCATCGGCGTGATTCATGCTGACCATCTCTGGCCCACCTCTATTAGCCCAGACTTTTTTGCTGATAGAGAGCATTTGCATAACATTGACATGCTCTTCACCGGCACTCACTTGCCGAGTGATGTTTTATTGCCCATCGGCACGGCAAAGATTACGTTCACTTCTGGTTCAACAGGCACGCCTAAAGGCGTTTGCCTGAGTAACGACAATCAATTTCAGGTGACGCAAAGTTTATTAGCTGTGTTGCAAATGCAAAATGTAAGACATCTGGCGTTATTACCGTTAAGCACTTTATTGGAGAATATCGCCGGTCTTTACTCGGCATTATTAAGTGGTGGGGAAGTCATTTTATTGCCTGTAGTCGAAACAGGTGTATCCGGCAGTCTGTCCGGTAAAACTGACAAGTTGATTAAAACACTGACTCATTATCAGCCTGAAAGTCTGATTTTGGTGCCAGAGTTATTATCCATTTTGGTCCTTGCCGTCGAGCAGGGATGGCACCCACCAAGCTCATTAAAATTCGTCGCCGTCGGCGGTAGTCGGGTTGCAAAACCATTAATTGAGCGTGCACGCCAGTTGGGCATCCCTGTTTATGAGGGATATGGGCTGTCCGAGTGCAGTTCGGTGGTCAGTCTTAACACTCCATTACAGGATAAACCCGGTACTGCAGGCAGAGTGCTGCCACATATTAATATCAGTTTTAGTTCTGCTGAAATTGTGGTCGAAGGCAATGCTTTTCTTGGCTATGTAGGCTCAGCAGAACCTGCGGCTGACGAAGTCTATACCGGAGATTATGGTTATCTCGATGCCGATGGCTATCTGGTGATTCAGGGACGTAAAAAACAACTGATCATTTCCAGTTATGGCCGCAACATCAATCCGGAGTGGGTAGAAAGTGAAGTTCTAGCCCATCCCCAGGTATTGCAATGCGTGTTATTCGGTGATGCTCGTCCGTTTTGTGTCGCTTTGATTTACAGCACGCTGGACGATATTGCGCTTGAACATTGGATTAATCAGATAAATCAATCTTTGCCGCAATACGCCCAACTCTACAAATGGCTGCGTCTCGAGCAGCCTTTAACGTCTCTTAACGGCCTGTTAACTCTTAATGGTCGACCCGTCGTGAAGCCATTTTCAATCACTTTCAGGATTCTTTGGAATCCCTTTATCAGGAGCCACAGTATGGGATTTTTTGACACCCTATGTCAGGAAACAGCAGCAGATCGCTTAACGCTTTTTCAAGCCCCAATTTTTGATAAAGCGATGCAGGGTGATATTACCCTTGCAGACTATATCGCCTTTTTAACCCAGGCTTATCATCATGTGAAACATACCATTCCATTGTTGATGGCGGTGGGTTCACAACTGCCAGAGCAATATGAATGGTTACGTGAGGCGGTTGCTGAATATATAGAAGAAGAACTGGGCCATCAGGAATGGATCCTGAACGATATTGCGGCGTGCGGGGCCGATAAAGAACTTGTCAGAAACAGTCGTGCTCATAACACCACCGAACTGATGGTCGCTTACGCCTATGACACGGTGTTTAGAGTGAATCCATTAGGTTTCTTTGGCATGGTTCATGTACTTGAAGGCACCAGCATTGCCACCGCAGATAATGCCGCATCTGCTATACAAAAAGCCTTATCGTTACCTGATCAGGCGTTTAGTTACCTGCGTTCACATGGGGCATTGGATCAAGAGCATGTGAAGTTTTTTCAGGGATTGATGGATCGCATTGATGACCCGTCAGCCAAACAGCAAATTGTGCACAGTGCCAGAATGTTCTATCGCTTATACGGTGACATTTTTCGGAGCCTGACATGATTGGCTCAGTCACATCAAAACAAACCATCGTTGTTCTGACTGGTGCAACAGGTGGCTTAGGCAGTGCTTTGGCCGTTTCATTATCCAAACTCGGTGTCGTATTAATTTTGTCGGGTAGGGATCATCAAAAACTCGAACAGTTAAACCAGCAATTAGGTGGCCAGCATCATTGCATTGCTGGCGATCTGTCTACCCACAATGGTCGTCAGGCACTTACGGCATATTGTCAGCAATTCAGTGGTGGCATTGATGCTCTTATAAATAATGCAGCCAGCAATCATTTTGGCCCGTTACAGGAAATGAGTGAAACCGCTATTACCCATATGCTGACAACCAATTTATTGGTACCTGTTGAGTTAACACGTTGTCTGCTGCCCAGTTTGAGAAAGCGCGATAAGGCACAAATTATCAATATCGGTTCAGCTTTCAGCCGCTTAGGTTTTCCAGGCTTTAGTGTTTACAGTGCCTGCAAATTTGGTTTGCGTGGATTTACTGAAGCACTGCGTCGTGAACTGGCCGATACCAATATTACGGTGCGTTTGTTTGCCCCCCGAACCATTAAAACCGCTATGAATGATGCCAATGTGATGGCAATGAATGACGCACTGGGAAATCACAGCGATAGCGTTGAGCAGGTTGCCAAACAATTTGTCAGTTTTTTTCAGCACCCGCAACGCAGTGAGCAGTTTTTAGGCTGGCCAGAACGTTTTTTTGGCTGGTTGAATTCCATTAATAGTCGATGGGTTGATCAAGGTATTGCTGCAAAACTTCCCATTATTCAACGGTACTGGTCAGGAGAAAAAATATGAAAAGATTACTTATCACAAGCTATACAGCATCTTTATTGATGTTTTGTTTATCAGCTCATGCGGTTGCTCCAGAAGCTGTGCAACTGCAATCGGCCTGGGAGCATGCAAATTATGAATTAAGCGGAAAACCACAAATAGAGGCGTTCGAGCATCTGATTACCGAAGCCGATAAAACCAGACAGCAGTTACCGGCACAAGCAGATGTCTTAATCTGGCGCGGTATTATTTATGCGAGTTATGCAGGTAAAAAAGGTGGTCTAGGTGCATTATCAATGGCTAAAACGGCTAAAGCTGACTTAGAAAAAGCCATCGAAATTGATAAGCAAGCTTTGAATGGTTCGGCCTATACTACTTTGGGTACGTTGTTTTATAAGGTCCCCGGTTGGCCGCTGGGTTTTGGGGACAATACCATTGCCGAAAAAATGCTTAAAGAAGCGTTAACAATAAATCCGCAAGGCATTGATAGTAATTATTTTTATGCGCTATATCTTATTGAAAAACATCGATATGCTGAGGCCGAAAAGTTTCTTTTAAAAGCACAACAAGCGGCCCCAAGACCCGAAAGACCCTTAGCAGATAAAGGGCGTCATCAGGAAATAGACCAGGCGCTGGCAGCAGTGAAAAAACATATGGCCGAGCAAAAACATGCAAGTACTGTTAATTGAAGATGATGCATCTCTGGCACAGGGATTGATTCGATCTTTGCGCCATGAGCGCTTTACCGTCAATCATCTGAGTCTTGGCCGTCAGGCGATTAACAGTATTAAAACCACACCTCCTGATATGGTGATTCTCGATCTCGGCTTGCCGGATATGGATGGCACACTTGTGTTAGCCGAGATAAGAAAACTCGATCCTGCGTTACCCGTATTAGTGTTAACGGCACGTTCCAGTATTGATGATCGGGTGAGTGGTCTGGATGCCGGTGCTGATGATTATCTCGCCAAACCTTTTGATATCACTGAGTTATTGGCCAGATTAAGAGTATTTGAGCGGCGTTTAAGCAGTCAGCAGCATGCTGCGTTGCAAATTGGCGGCGTGGCCTTAGATAACAAAACGTTACAACTACAGGTTGATGGTCAGCAAGTTGAATTATCCCGACGTGAATTTATGTTACTGAAAATATTGATGGAAAATGCCGGCAGAGTTCAAACCCGCGACAGCCTGGAATCAAAACTTTACAGTTGGGGCGAAGAGGTTGCCAGCAATGCGATTGAAGTGCATGTGCATCATTTACGCAAAAAACTACCGGAAGGTTTTATTAAAACCATCCGTGGTGTGGGTTACCAGATAACCACTAAATGAAATCGATCCGACTATATTTATTGTTGATATTAGTTTCAACGCTGATTCTGGTGATGTTTGTCTCGCTATTGAAAGGCTATCAATCCAGTATCGAAACAGCCCAGCGTTTATTCGATGAACGTCTGTCTGACACCGCTGAATTAATTGCCAGTGCCAATACCCAGCAGCTGCCAGCAGATGTGTTTGGGGGGCAAACCAGCAGTTACCTGTTTTTTCAAATCTGGGATGCTAACGGCAATTTGATTACCCGCTCTGATACTGCGCCGAAAATCGCGTTAAGCCGTTTTGAAAAAGGTTTTTACGACGTTAATTTTAATGGTTTTCGTTGGCATAACTATGTTTACCCCGATCCACATTTGCAACGCTGGGTTATTGTCGGAGAACGCAGCGATGTCCGATCATCAATGGCCGAAGACATTGTTCTCGCTACTATTTTCCCAGCGTTTATCGGGATTATGGTTGCTGCGGTTTTAATTTGGTGGCTCATCGGAACCGGATTAAAACCATTAAAAAACCTGTCCCGGCAACTTGCCAGCAAACAAGCTGATGATCTCAAACCCATCCATCTGGCGGGCTTACCCACAGAAATCAATCAATTGGTGCAGATCATTAATCAATTATTTTGGCGGCTTGATCAAAGTTTTCAGCGTGAACAACGCTTTGCAGCTGATGCAGCACATGAATTAAGAACGCCTATCAGTGCATTGCAAATACATTTACACAATCTGCAGCAAACCCATGGCGATGACAGTGAAGAGTGGCAATTAATGCGCACAGCGGTTGAGCGAATGGGCCATCTGGTTAATCAGATCCTCACTTTATATCGCACAGCACCGGAACAGATTGCAGCTAAAACCGAAACCATTGATTTGTCGAAGCTGACCAGTGAAATGATTGCCCGTGATTACCAGCAATTTGAAAAACGTCGCCAACATGTTGAATTAAGTGCTAAACCAGCCATCATGCAAGCACATGTTTTTGCAATGGAAACGCTGATACAGAACTTACTCAGCAATGCCAGCAAATACGCGCCTGAAAAAGGTCATATCATGATTCAGGTCAATCCAATAGATAAAGGCGTGCGGTTCACCATTGAAGATGATGGTCCGGGTATTCCGGCTAATCAATATGAACGCATTTTTGACCGATTTTATCGCTATCAAAATGAAAACAGTGATTTGCAGATGCCCGGCTGCGGTTTGGGTCTGGCAATTGTGCAGCACATAGTCGAAATGCATCATGCTGACATCAAACTTAGCGAATCCTCTTTTAGCAGTGGTCTGAAAGTCATCATCGATTTTCCAGTGACGTTGAATAACTGATGAAACATATATTCACAACAATCATTATCTTATTGATTTCCTTTGACTTACATGCTGAGCCACCGGTGTATGAAATCATTATCAAAGACCATCTTTTTTACCCGGATGAACTGATTATTCCGGCCAATACCAAAGTTAAATTGCTGGTCAAAAATCAGGATGTCACACCCGAAGAATTTGAAAGTTATGAGCTTAACCGTGAAAAAGTAATTCCTGGTAAGTCGCAGGTGATCATTTTTATCGGGCCATTAAAACCCGGCATCTATCCATTTTTTGGCGAATTCTTCCCTAAAACAGCACAGGGAAGAATCATTGTTCAAGAAATTGAGGAGTAATCATGCTACTTAACAGTGTGATTCTCGTTTTAAGAGAAGTACTTGAAGCCGCCATGGTCGTGAGCCTGTTTATGGCGTTTACCACTGTCAGTGGACATTCACGCATTTTTTTAGTTAAAGCAATTATATTGGGGCTTATCACCGGGGCAATTTATGCTATTACCTGAGTTTTATTTCTACATGGTTTGAGGGTGTTGGCCAGGAAATTGTCAACACCATGATCCATATAGGGATTTATCTCTTTATGATTGCTTTTTTGTTTTTGCTGGCAAAAAATATTCTATTGCCCAATCGACTGGTCAAGCTATTGATTACGATGGCAATTATCCTGGCAATCAGTCGTGAAAGTGCTGAAATTATCTTGTATATCTCCGGATTTCGAAGTGACAGCTTCCTGATGGGCTCAGTTGTTACCGGAGGCCTGATTGGTCTTGGGATAGGGCTAAGCTGCGGTGTGTTTCTTTATCATTTGATGATTGCCCTGAAACCTGTTTCGGCGATAAAACTCATTGGTTTACTGGTGATCATGGTAGGGGGCAGCATGATGAGCCAGGCCACACAATTTCTCATACAAGCCGATTGGTTGCCAGCAACAGAGCCTGTCTGGGACAGTTCTCACATTATCAGCGAACATTCTTTACCGGGTCAGTTGTTGTATGCCTTGATGGCTTATGAAGCGACACCGACCTTATCGCAATTGCTGGTATACATTTGCAGCTTGCTGATAATGCTACTGGTGATTTTTATCGGCAGACATTTAAGGCAAACAACTCATGTTTAATATCCGCGTTTTACTGTTGCTGAATCTCACTGCAGTAAGTTTATTCAGTTCGACGAGTTTTGCTGATGGCAATCCGGTCGATAAAGTCTATGCCCCTTATGTTCAACCGCTTGAACGTGAAATCGAATGGAGAATGACCGATTCGGATGGTCGGCAAATCCAACGATTGGGCTTTGGCAAATCGGTAAATGATCGACTATTTATCGAAGCTTATTTAATCGCTGAAGACAATCAACACAATGATTTACGCCTTGAAGCCTTTGAAGTGGAGGCGTTGTGGCAATTAACCGAGCAGGGCGAATATGCCGTGGATTGGGGACTTATAACCGAACTGGAACGGCAGCGTGATGAGAATAATTGGGAAATAGCGACCGGTTTAATTGCTTTGAAAGAGTGGGGAAAGTGGGTGGGCACCGCCAACTTCTGGTTGAAATATGAGTGGGGCGAGAGCGTGCAGAGTGAATTTGAAACAGCCTTGGCTTTACAAACACGCTATCGCTTGTCACGTTTTTTTGAACCCGCCATGGAGTTTTACGCCGGTGAAAATACCCGCGCTTTAGGGCCCGTATTTTTAGGTGATATCAGTCTTTCACCGGGTAAAAAGCTGCATTGGGAGCTGGGCGTACTCACTGGCTTGAATGCAAAAACAGCTGATGTAAACTGGCGTGCATTATTAGAATATGAGTTTTAACTCACGCAATTCATTCTTCTTGTTGAGAAATACATCCTTCATAGGTTGCATTTTTAAAGTCATCAATGGCTTTCTGTTTGCCCTCATTGGTATCTTGCACTGGTTCTTGATAGGCACTCAACAATAAACCCCGAGTCACGTTGCCCATCGCGTTTTGCATGGCTTCGTGAATTGGCGTATTCATTTGGCGAAACAACATATACGAACCGGCTTTGCTGGCCCATTCTTCACAGATCTGTTCTGATTCGGCCTGAACCGAAAAGCTATTAAATAAGAACAATCCGGCCAACCAGAAACTTACTGTTAGATGTTTCATTTAAAAATCCTCATTGATAATGCAATGAATCTACCGTTATCAAGATGAAGATTTCGTCAAAAAAACAGGTACAACGCTTAAATAAATCAATCTAGTAAGTGAATTGAAAAGGAGAGCGATCTTTCGCTCTCCAGCTTGCTGTCAAATATCACTGTGCGGGCCAAACACTTCATAATGAATTTGTTCGCTTGGGATGCCTAAATCAATTAACTGCTGTTTAATAAAACGCATGAATTCAACCGGCCCACAGATATAAAAATGACCATCCGATAGTGGCAGTTCAAATTGTAAACGCTCTAATAACATCAAACCATTCAGGGCCTTTTCATCATCAGTGTCATCATGTTTATACCAATAGTAGTAATGCAACTTATCTAATTGATCTGCTTTACTTTGTAACTGATTAGCGTATGAATGCTGATGTTGATTTTCACATGCATGTAAAAACCAGATGTGTTGCTCTGTGTTGCTTTCAAGCAATGTTTCCAGCATCGCCATCATCGGCGTAATTCCCACCCCAGCAGAAATTAATACGGTTGGTTTATCCAGATGTGCCAGGTAAAAATCTCCGGTGGGTGGCATTAATTCAATCTGATCACCAACCTGAACTTTATCGTGTAAAAAGTTGGAAACTATGCCTGCTTTTGGCTGAGATTCACGTTTGACACTGATACGATAACTTTCACCATTAAATTTATCGGAAATCGAATACTGTCTGATTTCAATATTCTCTGCATGCTCCGGTTTTACTTTAACAGCCAGATATTGCCTGGTTGATAACTGGCAATCTCATCGCCATCCGCCGGCACAAAGGTAAAGCTGGTCACCAGCTCTGATTCCGGGGTTTTATCTTTCACTTTAAATAAACGCGGACCAGTCCAGCCACCAGGTTTAGTTTGATAATCGTTGTAAATTTCCTGCTCCCGACCAATCAATACTTTTGCCAGCAAACCGTAGGCTTTCACCCAGGCATCAGCGACTTCATCAGTAAAGTCATCAGGAGCCAGCTCACGAAGGGTTTCAATCAAATGATGGCCGACAATTTGATACTGGTCTGGCTGAATATCAAAACTGACATGTTTATGCGCGACTCTTTCAACCAACTCACCTAATGCACCCAGATCATCAATATGCTTTGCATACATCGCTACTGCACTGAACAGGGCAAATTGCTGTCTGCCAGTCGCCTGATTTGCAAGGTTAAAAATATCTTTTAATTCAGGGTTATGAGTAAACATGCGTTTGTAAAAATGGTCGGTAACTTCCACCCCGGCGTTCTCTAATAATGGCAGGGTGCTTTTTACGATTTCGATGGTTCTGTTATCTAACATAAATAACCTCTTAACTAATTTAAACAACTGATTCGTTATGTAGTTTGCAGAGGTTGTGCCACATATAGAAATATATATAAATCATATATATACATAAGCGTGAAACATAATATGTGTCATATTGACATAGAAAAACTCGTGTCTTTATGACCTAATGGTGCTAGATTGACCTAAATGAAAATTGAGGCGGCTATGCAGGATTTTGATTCAACCTTATTACTTGAAGTGGCTTTGGATCTGGCGAACAGTATCAATAATGATGATCGCTTTGATCGATTGCTGGCTTCTATTCGTAAAGTTATTAAGTGTGATGCTGTTGCCTTATTGGGCCTCCATGAAAACCTGCTAACACCCTTGGCTATTCAGGGGTTGTCCTCAGAGGTATTAGGTCGACGCTTCCATCTCAATGAACATCCCAGACTCGAGCAACTTTCAAATTCCAGCAAACCATTCATCTTTTCAGATAATTGTGATCTACCCGATCCCTATGATGGTTTGCTTTTAGCCAGAACAGGGGATCTTCCGGTGCATTCCTGTATGGGATTGCCATTGTATTCAGATCAGAAAGTCATTGGTCTGGTCACCATCGACAGTTTACAAGCTGGCAGTTTTAACAATATCAGCTCTAAAACACTTGAACTTATAGCAGCTTTGTCTGCGGCTACCTTAAAAACTGCCCTGGAATTTAAAAAGCTTGAAATCAGTGCTCAGCATGCCCAGCAACTGGTACAGGAACTGACTCAAGAAGCTTTATTAAAAGATGGGGGAGAGCTGATTGGTCAAAGCACAGCCATGCAGAGATTAAAAAATGAGCTTCAGCTGGTTGCCGGTTCGGATTACACCGTGCTTATCACCGGTGAAACCGGCGTAGGAAAAGAGCTGGTAGCTCGGACAGTACATCAATTGTCATTGCGAAAGGATAAACCCTTAGTCCATATCAATTGTGCTTCTTTGCCTGAAACCTTGGCTGAGGCCGAGTTGTTTGGCCATACCAAAGGCGCTTTTACCGGTGCAGATCGTGAAAGAGCTGGTAAATTTCAATTAGCCCATGGTGGCAGTCTGTTTCTTGATGAAGTGGGTGAGTTGCCTTTGACGGTGCAAAGTAAATTGTTACGTGTATTGCAAAGCGGTGAAATACAACCAGTGGGTAAAGATAATGTTGAACAGGTTAATGTTCGCGTGATTGCTGCTACCAACCGGGATCTCGAAGAAGAAGTCCGCGAAGGACGTTTCAGAGCCGATCTTTATCATCGATTGTCGGTATACCCGATCAAGGTTCCACCACTAAAAGATCGGGAACAGGACGTATTATTACTAGCAGGTTATTTTTTGGAAAAAACCAGTCGTAAATTAGGCATCAGGCAATTACGTCTTACTCAGGATGCTGAACTGGCATTAAGAAGCTATCACTGGCCGGGCAATGTCCGTGAACTGGAGCATGTCATCAGTCGGGCGTCATTAAAAGCCAAAGCCAAGCCTACAGCCAGCGGCATCATTTCATTGAATAGAGAATTCCTGGAATTACCCGCTAATCAAAAAGCGGATAACTTAAACGTACAAACAACCGAATCGTATCCTTTGATTGATACTGAGTTCGATCTCAAAACCGCCACCAATGAGTTTCAAAAACACTGCATTTTAACTGCTGTCACCCAAGCTGATGGAAACTGGAGTGAAGCGGCCCGAGCCTTGAAAACGGATCGGGCCAACCTGGTCAGAATGGCAAAACGCCTTGGAATTTCGGTTAAAAAATCCATTATTAATAATTAACGTTGTTGCTCATTTTTTAATGGATATCGTTTTATAAGCTCAGCGAGGCCATATCAATCACAAATCGATAACGCACATCAGATTTCTCCATCCGTTCAAACGCTTCATTGATCTCGTCCATTTTGATCATTTCGCATTCCGGCAAAATATTCATTCGTCCACAAAAATCCAGCATTTCCTGAGTTTCGGCAATTCCGCCAATCAACGATCCAGCAATGCGGCGACGTCCGAAAATCATTGGTGCGGTATTGGGTCCTTCAACTGGGCCAATCTGTCCGACTAAAACCAGCGTGGCATCGTTATCCAATAAAGGTATGTAAGGATTTAAGTCATGGTTCACTGGAACCGTATCGATAATCAAATCAAAACTTGAGCCTGCAGCGGCCATTGAATCTTCATTTTTGGAAACCAGAAATGCATGTGCACCCAGGTCTTTTGCATCCTGTTCTTTACTTGGTGATGTGCTAATGACAGTGACATGAGCACCCAATCCAACTGCCAACTTAATCGCCATATGACCTAAACCGCCCATCCCCACAACCCCAACACGGCTTCCTGGGCCAACATTCCATTCTCGTAAAGGTGAATAAGTGGTAATTCCCGCACAGAGCAATGGCGCGGCCAAGGCTAAATCCAGGTTTTCGGGGATACGTAAGACAAATTCTTCACGCACTACCAGATGTTTTGAATACCCACCCTGCGTGATATCACCGGTAATGCGATCTGGTGAACCATAGGTCAAGGTAAAACCATTACGGCAATACTGCTCATGATCGTTATGGCATTCATCACAGTCTTGGCAGCTATCGACCATACAACCCACAGCCACGTTTTCACCTGGTTTGAATTTGGTCACCGCAGAACCAATCTCGATAACCCGACCGACAATCTCATGACCTGGAACGACGGGATAAATTGATCCACCCCAATCATTTCTCGCCACATGTAAATCCGAATGGCAGACGCCGCAATAGAGGATTTCTAACGCAATATCATTGGCACGTAGTTCACGACGTTCAAAAGTTAACGGGGCTAATGGTGATTCAGATGAGTTTGCTGCGTAGCCGATGGTTTTCATGGAAATCTCCTGATTAAAAGGAAGTGATTAGGGTAGTGATTCAAAATGTAAAAATGAAAACGTGTTTATATTTCTTACATCCAGAATACAGCCACGTGGATTAACTTATTATTAAATTGATTTCAAACTAAGTTATCACATCAATATTTACTGAATTACTGATGGCACTATGAATGTCTTCGTCCGGTAAGTTTTAATTTCACTATATAAATTTTATATAGATCTTATAGTTTTATTTTGTAAGTCAAAAAATTCCCGCTCTAAAGCCGCATTCCCATTGAGGCTAATAATTTCTGTTTGTTGGCACAGCCATTGCTGACCTAGTACATAGTTAGAAATAACTAATGATTTAAGCTTGTTCCTGAAATTCCGGAGCAGGTATTAACGGGATTTACTGAATGTCGTCTTTTTCATTCCTAAATTCATTGATTAAGTGAGCTTTATTAATATTTTGAGGAAAGAAGTTATGACAGAACTTGTTGATGCGGAAGAAATTATAAAAGACCTGAATGATCTTATTGAACTGGATTATGACGCGGTTGCAGCCTATCAAGCAGCGATAGACAGGCTTGAAGATAAAAACTATAAAGATCAATTAGCTAACTTTATGCAAGATCACCAAAATCATATTGCTGCGTTAAGTCAGCTGGTGAGTCAGGAGGGTGGTTCCCCTGCAGATGGTGCTGATATGAAAGTTATTCTGACCAAAGGAAAAGTGGTCATCGCTGATTTGGGTGGTGATGAAGCAATCCTGAAAGCCATGTTGATGAATGAAGAAGTCACCAACAAAAGCTATGAGAAAGAAGTTGAAAAAGATTTTCCTCAACCTATTCAAGCTATTTTGATGGCTCACCTGGCCGATGAACGCCGCCACAAAGAATGGTTAGAAGTCGCCTTGTTAGATTAAATTGAATGGGAGATGGAGGTTAGTTTCTTTTGAAACTAAATCCATCTCCTTTATTGTGAGGATACTGCAGTCAAAGTATTTTACGGGGAGAAGGGCAATGGTCGATTCAGCTGAAGGGTATAACTACTCCATCGTAAAATATTTTATGGTAATGGCCTGCATCTATCTTGTGATAGGCACAGGAGTAGGCGTATTTATCGCCTCACAACTGGCCTGGCCCGATTTAAATTTCGATATTCCTTATATTACCTTTGGCCGTTTACGCTCGGTGCATACCAACACGGTGTTGTATGGTTTTGCTGGAACGGTATTGGTGGCAACCGCCTTTTATGTTGTGCAGCGCACTAGCCATGCCAGATTATGGAGCGACAAATTAGCCTGGTTTACCTTCTGGGGCTGGAATATTTATATGCTCGGCATCTTTATCACCTTGCCACTCGGCTTAACCCAAGGTAAGGAATATCATGAAGCCGAATGGCCGATGGACATCCTGCTTGCCTTTGTTTGGGTCGCTTTTTTAATCAACTTTACGATGACCTTAGCCATTCGCAAAGTGAGCCATATCTACGTCGCTAACTGGTTTTATCTCTCTCTGTTAATCATGTTCACCTTTTTGCATGTGGTCAATAGCCTGGCGATTCCGGTGGGCATGTGGAAATCCTATTCTGTTTTCGCCGGGGTTCAGGATGCAATGGTCCAATGGTGGTGGGGACATAACGCTGTAGGTTTTTTTCTCACAGCTGGCTTTTTAGGCATCATGTATTACTTTGTACCCAAGCAAGCTAATCGCCCGATATATTCCTACAGACTTTCAATAATTCACTTTTGGGCATTAACGTTTGGTTATGTCTGGCTCGGTGCACATCATCTGCAATACACCGCATTACCTGACTGGACCGGTTCATTAGGCGCGGCCATTTCGCTCGCAATGATCATTCCTTCATGGGGCGGGGCATTGAACGGGATGTTCACCTTAAGTGGTGCCTGGAACAAGCTGCGTACTGATTATATTTTGCGTTTTCTGATTGTCTCTCTGGCTTTTTATGCCATGTCGACTTTTGAAGGACCGGTTATGTCCTCAAAAACAGTGAATGCCTTGTCTCATTACACTGATTGGACTATCGGACATGTACATTCAGGTGCATTGGGCTGGGTGGCGATGATTTCAATCGGGGCGATTTACCATATGACTGAACGGATGTGGAACACCCAAATGTTCTCAGTAAAACTGGTCAATCTGCATTTTTGGATGGCAACGATCGGTACCGCCATTTATATAACATCGATGTGGATAGCCGGCATCATGCAAGGGCTGATGTGGCGTGCTTATGATGATTACGGAAATTTATCCTATACGTTCGTTGAATCCGTCGCAGAAATGTATCCGTACTATGTCATGCGTACTTTTGGTGGCTTTATCTTCTTTTGTGGCGCGGTGCTCATGCTGTTCAATGTCATTAGAACTATTCGCCAGGCCCGCACAAAAACTAGTGATTTATCAGCGCCTATAACGCAACAGACCTAGTCATCGGTATCGTGTTTGCCGATAAACCATTTCAAACTTGGTAGCTGATCTCAAGCAGCTTTTCGACAGCTTATAAAAGTAAAGAATTTACTAATTAGGAGTGAAAAATGGTTGAAATACTCACAACGATTTTTGCTACCAATATTGAAATGATGACAGTAAAGGATTGGTACGGAACGTTGATCACTGTCATCTCGTTTGTGCTTACGTGTTTAGCGTATTTTTGGGTATTCCGTCCGGCGAATAAAGTAAGACTGGAAGCCCACAGGCATCACTTGTTAAAACATGACAGAGATGAGCCGCTGTAAAAAATTACATTCAATAAAGTCAGGGCAGGGAAGTAGAGGAGTAATCTGCTAAAAATCAGCTTTATAAAGGCTTATTTATCATGCTCATCTCTGTTCACTAAAAACTCCAAACCCGCCCCGACATCTTCCTCACCACAAGCAGCCATATCATCTGGGCTACCAGCCTGGGCCTCTTTGTGGGTCAATATCAAATCTCGTCGTTCTTTAAGACTTTCTAGTTGAGAAAAATCTAATTCGTCGTGCTCTGTAGTATCAACTTTAGGTTTATCGCTCATAGAATTTGGCTTTATTTAAAATAATGAATTTGTGACCATGGCTAATCTAAAATTACTCTGGTCGAGATTTTTCTAGCTGCTGTCCTAATTAAAAGCACGTCTTGTGCCAAGAAGCTGTGAGATTTTCAACTTACGAATCTAACTTGCATTGTTATGCGTTTTTATCCCCTCTCTAAGTATTTGTGAAGTTCCCTGACCTTTATCAATAAATTCATCAGCAGACTTTCTTCAAAGCCTAAAGCGGTGCTATATAAGAAAATAGCGATGTTATAAAACTTCCCTTATAACTTTAGGATTATTTCCTATATTTACTACCAAACTTAAGTAGTAAATTGATGCCAATTCTGTGACACCAATCACGCCTTTTGTCTCTATGAAAATGGTCAGGGATTGCCAATAACAATTACAGGCACAAGAATTTTTAATAAATTTGCTCAACATACTGGGGAGAAGTAGCTTGAGTAATACAGCGATATATCAGGATTTAGGTGCTTATACAGTGAATACCCCTCATCAAACCAGGGACTCACTCGTTACAGATCTGTATCAAAAACACAATAGTTGGTTGATGGGGTGGTTAAGCAGAAAGCTGGGCTGCAGTTTTGATGCCGCCGATCTGATGCAGGATACCTTCTCCCGTATTCTACAAAAAGATGATCTCACTGATATCAAAGAACCACGGGCTTATCTCACCACGATTGCACATGGCTTAATGGTGAATCATGTGCGACGTCGTGATATCGAAGCGGCTTATCTTGAGGAGATTTCCAACCTGCCTCAGGCTGAAGCACCATCACCTGAAACCATCGCCATCATGATTGAAACTCTGACTAAAATTGATCAAATGCTCGATGGCTTGCCCAGCAAAACACGTAATGCATTTTTGTGGTTTCAGCTGGAAGGGCTTTCACATGCACAAATCGCGGAAAGGTTATCGGTATCGGTGAGTTCTGTTCGTCAATATATTGCCAAGGCTTTATTGCATTGCATCACCATGACTTCTTAATCGGTTTGCATAGTTAAATGGCACATACAAATACCAAAGCCCTTCATGACGCGACGAACTGGTATGTTCAATTAACCTCCGGCACGGCAACAGAACAAGATCGCCAGGCATGGAAAGCATGGCTTAACGCTGACCATTCAAATAAACTTGCCTGGCAGCAAGTGGAAGAAGTCACTAACTGTTTTATGGGACTAAATGCAAAAACCAGTATTGCAGTCCTAAACCGAACCTATGCTTCTTCTGTCTCTACTGGCAGAAGACAAGTCCTCAAAAATCTCAGTCTGCTTTTCGCGTTTAGTTCTGCCGGGTGGCTTACCTATAGAGAAAAACCCTGGTATCACTTTATGGCGGACTACTCCACCGCAAAAGGTGAAGTCCAAACATTCAGGCTGGATGATGGCACCAAACTGGTTTTAAATACCGACACCAAAGTATCGATTCATTTTGACGAACAGACCAGAAAAGTCAGACTGCTGCAAGGCGAGGTATATGTTGAAACCGCCGAAGAAACCAATCCTGTTTATCGTCCCTTTATTGTTCAGACCATGCATGGCACGGTGACCGCTTTAGGCACTCGCTTTAGCACACGCATCTATAAAAATCGCAGCTGTGTCAATGTGTTTGAACATGCAGTGGAAGTCAGGCCCATTGACGGGCTCGGCGATAAAGTGGTGGTAAATGCCGGTGAAGAAGTGAAATTCACCTCAATGCTATTCCAGCAAAAAATGTTGTTTGATATGTCAGCAGCTGATGCCTGGACCAAAGGTTTTATTATCATTGATAACATGCCGTTGGCGAAAGTTATCGACGAGCTATCACGATACCGCCATGGCGTCGTGCGTTGTGATCCCGCAATTGCTGATCTTGAAATCTCTGGTGCTTTGCCTATCACCGATGTAGATGCTGCATTGCTCAGCATCGCCAAAACACTTTCGATTCGTATTGAAAGTTTCACCCCTTACATGGTCATGCTCAAACCCGTATAAAAACGGCTTTTCTAAAAAACTTAAAAATAATTTCAAAAAAAATTGTCACTTTCCGATTTTCGATTGGCATAGCTAATAGAACAACAAAATAAGATCGGAGAGAGAATGTTGAATATGCACAATCAGGGCAAACTCTGCCTGAAGAAAAAGTTTTATCGTTGTCTATCAGTTGCCTCACTGAGTATGGCATCCACCATACCGTTGAATCATATCGTTATGGCAGCAGATGAAACTGTGCAGGAAGCACCCAAAAACTATTCAATTCCCGCAGGCCCTTTAAGTAAAGCCATCTCAGATTATGCCGCCGAAACCGGCGTGCGATTGACCTTCGATCCAGCCATAGCTCAGGGCAAACAAACCAGAGGCTTAGAAGGCGAATATTCTGTTGATGAAGGCTTTAACCGTCTTTTAAAAGACAGTGGCCTAGAAGCAATCGACGATCAAGCAGGTGGTTATTTTCTTGTACCAGCATTACCCACCTTTGGCGAAGATACTTTGACTCTGGAAAAAGTCGATGTCCGCGCTCAACGATTCTATGAATTAGGCCCATTACCAGGTTTAGGGCTCACTAAAGAAGAAATACCCGGAAACGTACAAAGTCTCTCAGCTAAAGATATTAAAGAATCACACTCTTTAAGCATGACTGATTTGTTTAATACCAAGCTTCAAGGTGTCACGGTCAATGACTACCAAGGTAACCCATTTCAAATGGACGTGCAGTATCGTGGATTTAGTGCTGGCCCACAAATAGGTACGCCACAAGGTTTAAGTGTTTTCTTCGATGGTATCCGTGTCAATGAACCCTTCGGTGATGTAGTGAACTGGGACATGATCCCCATGAATGCCATTGCCAATGTAGATGTATTTCCAGGTTCGAATCCCATTTTTGGTCTGAACACACTTGGTGGTGCATTCACCATGAAAACCAAGGATGGATTTAACAATACCACTACTGATATACAGGTTTTAAAAGGTTCCTTTGGCCGTGAACAACTCCAAGCAGAGAGCGGTTGGAACAATGGCACCATTGCATTTTTCGGAGCTGGAAGCTTTTTTATAGAAGATGGATGGCGCGAAAACTCTCCCAGTGAAGTCAATCAAGCATTCGGTAAAGCCAGTTATCGTGGTGAAAGATTAGATATCAACTTAAGCACATTATTAGTCGAAACAGATCTTGTTGGTAATGGATTAATCCCCAGTGAAGAATATGACCGAGATCGAAATAGTGTATTTACTGCGCCGGACACGACTAAAAATAAATTACAACAATTTCAATTAGCTTCCGCCTTTCAGGTGAATGAAACCTTTAGTGTAACCGGACAGGTTTATAGACGAAACAGTGACCGACGCCAAAAAGGTGCTGATGTGATGACGGATTATAGTCAAGAAGCAATTGCAAAACGTTTACCAGCTGAAGGTGAAGAATATACATGCTTATTCAATAGTACTAACGGAGAAGGGGTGCCGGATTACTATGTAATTCCAATTGAGAATTACGATCCAGATACAAATAACTTATTTACTTTTAATAATACGGCTTCACTATTTTTCTTGAATGATTTATTCGTTTTAAGCCCCGAAGATTTGGCAGCAAATTATGCATCATTTAAAAATACAGAGTTACCCGATGAGTATTTAAATGCTTATCGTTATAAGTTTGAATCATATCGTAATCTTTTAGAATACGAAGCAATTAATAGAAACAATCCCATAGTGAACGTGAGTGGAGAAAGCTCTGCAGAATATTTTAATGAAAATAGCTTTGTTGCAGATTTTTCTCAACCATTGTTTGCCGATGTTGTAGCCGCTCCTTTTGGTGCTTTTTTTGATATCAGCAATCATTTTTTTACTACAGATGAAAATGGCATTATTACCAAACACTATGTGACGCTATTACCAGCAATAAATCAAGATACATGCCAAGCAACACGAACTACCGTTAATAATTATGAAATCACCGATCCTGACAATCCTAGCAATCCTTTATTGATTGATGGTGCTGGGTTAGGGCAGCCTGGATATATTCCGGGTACACCAACCGCAATCCTTACCGATAATCGAATTACACAAACAACTGATGGAGCATCAGTACAATTTAACTGGAATTTAGCAAAGCATAAATTTATGGTCGGCTTATCTATTGATGATGCTAGTGCAGAATACAATAACAGCCAGCAATTAGGTTTTTTTGATGCTAACCGCAATGGCTATTTAGATCCAGACCAAGCACATCCGCAATTTGCTGCTGCGTTTACCCCGATTAATAACAATGACTTTAGTGGGACCAATACCACTAAAAGTGTGTATTTCAGTGAAACGTGGAGTCCAGTAGAAAATTGGCACTTTAATTTCTCTGGACGTTATAACGATACAAAAACCAAAAACAAAGTTGCTACTCGCAGTGGTTTTTTTGCTTATACGGTGGGTGACCTACTAACTGAGCCAGACAGGGTTAATATTTGCCCCAATGGCGATTGCAGTGGTGTGCCAACGAATTTTCATCCACTCAGAATAAACTCAACAGTGGATGAAGCTGAAACCGAAACCTTTAGCTTCTATTCATTTAATCCATCATTAGGCGCTACTTGGCAAGCAAGAGATAATCTAAATCTTTATGCAAATTGGTCTCAAGGAACACGAGTACCAAGCGTTATAGAGCTCGGATGTGCAGCCGACAATACGCCATCAGGAGTGTTTTATGGCGATGGGCAAGGCGGATTCTACGAAATCCCCAAAAGTGTGCAAGAAAACCGTCAGTGTTATTTGCCAACAACTCTATCTGGTGATCCTTATCTGCCGCAGATTAAAGCGACCTCACACGATATCGGGGTTCGGGGCACTATTGGTAATAACCTGCAATGGAATCTCGGTGCATACCAAACTGATTTAAAAGACGATATTTATTTCGTAGCGCTTAATAATGGTATGGGATTTTT
Source organism: Methylophaga sp. SB9B (assembly GCF_004832235.1). Taxonomy (NCBI): domain Bacteria; kingdom Pseudomonadati; phylum Pseudomonadota; class Gammaproteobacteria; order Thiotrichales; family Piscirickettsiaceae; genus Methylophaga; species Methylophaga sp. SB9B. Next base: position 34,942 of record NZ_SSXS01000007.1, on the reverse strand, counting down.
TGACACGATAGGGGATACCCGCCGTCGAGGTATAGAGGCCGGTCTATCGGGTCAACAGGGCAAATGGGGCTTTAGTGTCAACTATGCGTTGACAGATGCCACTTTTGAAAATGATTTTTATATGTTTAGTGATGCTAATAGCAGTGCTGAATATATCCCCGGATTAGGGCTATCAGTAATTAAGGTCGAAAAAGGCAGCTCTATGCCGGGTGTGCCATTACATAATCTGAATGCGACTATTAATTATCAAGTCACACCTAAATGGCTAGTTGGTTTTACTGCGGTCGCTCATTCAGACAGTTATGTCCGTGGCAATGAAAACAATGAGCATAAAGTTGGCGAAACCCAATACAGACAAGTCACTCTTCCAGATGGGACTACTGTATTAGCTCCCAGACAGACTGCCTATAACCCAGGAAAGGTGCCAGGATTCGTCACATTTAACTTTCAAACAAGTTATAGGTTTACACCTAACTTGAATGTCAGCTTCTTGGTCAACAATATCTTTGATAAAGAATATTTTTCTGCGGGTCGTTTAGGCCGTAACCCATTCTCACCCAGTATTAACGGTGCCATAGGTCCAAGCGGCTATAACCACAATTCCGATGATTGGTTGAGTACTAATTTTGTGGCCCCTGGAGCCCCAAGAGGAGCATGGCTCAGTTTGAATTGGCAGTTTGATTAATGAAGAAAGAGGTTTTTGGACTAGGCAGGCATTTATGACTGCCAATGTTTCATCTTCAAGCGTTTAAAACCTGATCAGTAGTGACGCTTGAAATGAAGGTGATACAGGCAGCCACAAATGCCTGTTTATTGTAGCTCGTAAGGAGACGCAAATGAAACAGAAAGCATTAAAACTCACAATACTTGCAGCAATCGGGTTTTCTGCTGCTCAAGCTCAAGCACTCGGATTAGTCGCATTGCCTGATACTGGCTTTGCTAGTTCAGCCTATACCAATTGTTACAATGATGGTCGAGTTGTGCCACCCAGCAACGCAGATGATGTCAAAGGGAACTTTGGCTCTTATCCTATAGCAAGTGCCAATCGGCCTTCATCCTCAAAAAATAATACTTGTTATGTTACTCCACCAGCTGCTGAAGGAACCTCACCAATTGCAGGTTATACATTGGCTGGTTTTCGTACTACGAATATTCCAACAACCACAGGTGGCACAGGCAATATTGGGACAGTTGTAGATTATCTATGGCGTAACGCTGCTCAAACGATGTGTATTTTTGGGACTCGAGCCACCATGATCAACGCTGATCATGATAGTTCAATTTCTGGTACACAATACTTTGAGATTAATGATATAGCCCGTGGAGGTTTTGCAGCCTCGGGCACTGTCAATGTTGGTTACACCTTATTTACTACGACTGCTTCACCTGTTTATCGCGTAGGTAGAACATTTACAGCAGTTCAACACAGAGCACTTCAATACAACACACTGGCAAATCAAGCCATTAATGGTACGAACTATCTGGATCTGCCGACCAAAAATAGCGTCACTGCAGCTATTACAGGTGAAAACTCACCTATTGATGCTACGACACCAGCCAGCACAACCTTGGCAACACAAGATGCTGTTGTAAATAGCAATTGGGTAAATTTTACTGCTGATACGGTGTTTATTGATGATGATGGTTCGACAAACCCTTTATCAGGTTTCACCTATATAGAAGCTCCTTGTAATTCAACAAATCCAACAACATGGGTACAAACAGGTGCAATTCGCCTGCGTCAAACCGCTCAGGAAGAAACTACCTTCAAGGAAATTACCATTCCTGGGTTTGCTCCTCCTGGTGCAACGATACCCTGATAAATGATTGTGAACTTAGATGACAAGCGAGGTGTGTTCAACACACCTTGTTTGTTTTAAAGGAATATTTTTAAGGAGCCTATCATGGCGATTAAAATTTTTAATACGACAGAAGTAACTTATGCCGGCACCAATAATGCTGATTTGGTTATTGGAAATGATTTGGATAATTTTATAGAGGGCGACGATGGCAATGACATAATCTTTGCTGGTGGCGGCAATGATATTGTTTTTGGTGGTAATGGTAATGATGTCATCTTTGGTGGTTCAGGAAATGACTACATTGACGCTGGAGATGGTAATGACATTGTTTTCGGTGGAGATGGTGATGACACCATTTTTGGTGGCTCCGGCAACGATATTATTTTTGGAGGTAGTGGTGACGATACTATCTTCGGTGGGGATGGTGATGACATTCTTCATGGTGGTGAAGGCAGTGATTATATTAACGGTGGTAGTAGTACCGCTGGTGATGAAACTGTCGATGGCAATATCTATCTCGCAACGTCAAATGATGTACTAATCGGCGGGGAGGGGAATGATACTTTCGTTTTCGGAGACGATGATGAATATGAAGATCATGACGATGACGACGACGATGATCATGACGATGACGATGACGATGACTTTGAGGCGCCTTCGGTCACATTAGATGGTGGCACTTCTGCTTTAGATATTGCAGGCAATATCGCTAGATACACCAATGTGACTGAAGCAGAAGAAGGTAACGAAGATGCTGGTTTTGTTGTCTACGATAATGTGACCGGACAGTTCGTTGCATTGGATAGCCTCGAAATTGCTGAACAAACTCAAACTGATGTTCGTTTGAATATCGTTACACGCCCTGGTTCTTCAGAAATCAATACTGCAGCTACTACTATTGCAGGATATAACGCTGTAGATACGCTTGAATTCACCGAAAGTGGTGACTTCTCTGAGTCTATAGGCTTTGCAGGTATTGAACGTATCGAGTTAGCCAGTGGCGTTAATATCATCCTTTCATCTGAGCAATTGGAAGAAAACGGTGAGTCCCTGAGCTTGGGTGTTTTGAATCCTGGTACCCATATTTATGGTGTTGCAGGCGGTCCTTCTGAGTCAGTCACAATCAAGATGGAATACGAGGAAGAAGAGTTCGAGCCTGACGATGACATTGAAGGGGCCGAAGAAGTTGAATATGACTATGCTGTGTTTTCAGCTGCTGACTACTCCATAGCTAACTTATTCCACGATGTAGACATTATCTACGATGCCAGTGAAGGCGAAGAAGGCAGTTTTACCTATATAAACGGTGGCAATGAATTGGTGGGTGCCACTGAAACTGTTTATGGTAGTGCTGGTGTCGACTACGGTGTCATGAATGGTGGTGATGATACCTACTACGGCGGTGGTGGGAACGATGTGCTGGTTGGTGGAAGTGGTACCGATAGTTTGTATGGTGAAGATGGCGATGACATCTTTATTATCGGCGGATTTGGCACGGGTGTATCTGGTACGACCTCTGATGCTGATGATGGTCAAAAAGAATGGATCGCGACAGGTGCGAAACATGATCTGATCGTTGGTGGAGATGGTATTGATACCTTGCGTATTACTACCGGCATTGGTGCGGATACTAAAGCTAACGGCACTATTGTGTTAAACGATGCCAATTTCCAAAGCATGGAAGTCGTTCAGGTCGGTGGTACGGTTGACCGACTGAATGTTGAAAATGAAGCATTGCAGATGCTGAATGATCATTACTACTTCCAGGCCAATGGCAATGTCGATGATCTAAGCAATACCCTGGGTAATAACGGTGGAACCATTAACAACGTGGTTGTTGATGCGTCTGGCGTGACTGCCAACGGGCTGCGTTTTGAAGGTAATGCCGATAACAATACCTTTATCGGTACCACACAAGACGATGTGTTTATCGGTAACGGTGGTAATGACGTGCTAACCGGTGGTGGCGGTGCTGATACCTTTGTGTTTGGCAAAGTGTGGGAACAGGTTGTTACTGGCGATGATGATGAAGTCCAAACCTATGTTGATACGGCGTTTGAATTAAGTGGTATCGACTTTATCACTGACTTTATAAGTGGTCTGGACAAAATCGCGCTCAATATCGATATGTTCAGTTCATTAACGGTTGGTGGCTTCTCTGCAGCTAATTTGGTGGTCGGTGCTGGTGCAACAGCAATGGACGCGGATGATTTCTTACTGTTCGATACCTCTACATTTACACTGAGTTACGATGCCGATGGTAATGGTGCTGGAGCTGCAATCCAGTTTGCTATCTTGGATGGTGTGACGTCATTTAGTGCCACCGATGTGGAAGTTTTTGCTTAAGCGTTGAGCGAAGGGTGTACCTGTTTCCCCAGTCAGGTACACCCTTTTTTTTCAAACTTAATCATTAATCGAGAAAGCCATGTCAGAACATTTATTTTTCAGCAGAAGTACAGCTTTATCTGACCATCCTGCACAACATGCATGTGTCAGGAGCAATAAGACTCAACAAGGTTTTACATTGCTTGAATTGCTGGTTGTCATGGTCATTATTGGCTTGTTGGCTGGTTATGTCGGGCCGAAATATTTTGCTCAAATTGGCAAATCAGAAGTGAAAACCGCAAAAGCTCAAATTGAAGCACTGGGCAAAGCTTTGGATCAATATCGCCTTGATGTAGGGCGTTATCCCAGTACAGAACAAGGTCTGGCTGCATTAAATACCCGACCGGGCAATGAGCAAAAATGGCAAGGGCCATATTTGCAAAAGGCGGTACCGAATGATCCATGGGGCAATCCCTATCATTACCAAATGCCAGGTGCTCATGGACAATATGACGATTACGATTTGTGGTCGCTAGGCAGTGATGGAGCCAGCGGCGGCAAAGATACTGCAGCTGATATTGTGAGCTGGCAGTAGGTGTTTTGCGAATGAAGTTTACCTTGAAAGTGATCCAAGGTGATGCCATCACGCTGATGGAGATGGAAGCAGGCAATGCGTTGCAAGCTCGCTATTTAGCTGAGCAGCAAGGACATCATGTGCTTTCGGTTAATCAGCACAAGGCAGGGCCGATTAAATTCAATCTGACCGGTCTGAAAAAAACCAAATTCAATGTGATGTTATTCAGCCAAGAGCTACTGGCTTTAATTGAATCAGGATTAAGTCTGGTTGAGGCCATCGAGGCCTTAGCTGAGAAAGAAACACACGCTGAATCGAAAGCGGTGTTAAATCAAATCAAGTCGTCATTGTTTGATGGACAGCCACTTTCGGCGTCATTAGAAAAGGTGTCTGGCGTTTTTACGCCGCTTTATATTGCATTGATCCGCGCCAGTGAACGCACCGGTGATATGGAAACCGCATTAAGCCGACATGTAGCGTATCAATCTCAGGTTTATACGATGAAAAAGAAAATTGTCTCGGCGGCTATTTATCCAGTGTTGCTGCTGGTTGTTGGCGGTCTGGTGGTGTTGTTTTTACTAGGCTATGTGGTGCCCAAATTCAGTGTAATTTATGAGAGCACCAATGCTGATTTGCCTTGGCAGTCTCAGTTATTGCTTAGCTGGGGCCGTTTATTACATAGCCATGGGACCGAGGCTTTTGCGGTGTTCATTATCAGCACCTGTGTGTTGGTCTATGTATTGAGCCGACCTTTTGTTCGGCGAGTTATCATGGCCAAAGCCTGGCAAATCCCCAAGTTGGGCGAAACCCTACGAATCTATCAACTGGCGCGTTTTTACCGAACATTAAGCATGTTGCTGCGAGGCGGGATTCCGTTAATGACAGCAATGCAGATGGTGTCGTCATTATTACAGCCATTGTTACGCAGCAAACTAGCCTTTGTGGCAAACGATGTAAAAGAAGGCAAACCCTTATCCAGTGCCATGGAAATGCACGGACTGACCACGTCCATTTCAGTACGCATGTTACGAGTAGGTGAACGTACCGGACAAATGGGCGACATGATGGAACGCATCGGCATCTTTTATGACGATGAAATTGCCCGAGCAGTGGAGTGGTTTACCAAATTACTCGAACCGGCCTTGATGATTATTATCGGTCTGGTGGTCGGGTTGGTCGTGGTGTTGATGTATATGCCGATTTTTGAATTGGCAGGGAGCATTCAATGAACACGGCTTATCATGCATCGTTGCAGTCACCGTCTGAAAAAATCGATGCAGTATTAACGGTAGAACAATTACATCAGGCTAAAAAGCTTGCTGGTCAAACCAATCAACCATTGTTAACAGTGCTGGAAGATATCAGCAATTTAACGCCTGATCTGTTTGTACAGGCTTTAGGCCAGTTGATGCATTACCCGGTGCTGACTATTTCACAGTTATATGACATGCAGCCCGACTTTACTGTGTTGTCATTTACTCAGGCCGAAAAGTTAGGCTGCATTGCAGTGCGCGATCAGCAACATACCTTATATATAGTCCATGCCAATCCGTTTGAAGCCAATTTAACCAGCAAAATTGATCTGCTGATCGCTGAAACGGTCGTTTGGATATTAACTCATAACGATGATTTAGAGGTGTATTTAGCCCATCACGAAACCAGTATGCGAGCGTTGGGTGAGGTGAATGCCATCCATGGTGAACATATCCTTGAGCAACACGGGCTGGAAGATATTTCACTACGATCTATCAGCGAAGATACCAGCCCGATTGTGAAGTTTGTTCGTTCAACGCTTTACGACGCCCTTAAGTCCGGTGCGAGCGATATTCATCTGGAAACTGATCAAAACGGTTTGAAGGTGAAATACCGTATTGATAGTGTTTTGAGTCATGTCGGTGGAATTCAAGGTGCTGCCCAAGCTGAGCAAGTTATCTCACGGGTCAAGGTTATGTCCGAGTTGGATATTGCCGAGCGGCGTATTCCTCAGGATGGACGTTTTAAAATCCTGGTATTGGGTCGTGAGGTAGATCTTCGGGTATCGATAATGCCCAGTGTGCTGGGTGAAGATGCAGTCTTGCGGGTGTTGGACCGACAAGCGTTAAGCGAAGAGGCACAAGGCTTGAGTCTGGATTTACTCGGCTTTGCACCTGACATCATGGCGCGGTTTCGTTTATTAGCCGAAGAGCCTTATGGCATGTTGCTGGTCACCGGACCAACAGGTAGCGGTAAAACAACGACCTTGTACGGCATTATTTCGGAAATAAATCACGGTACCGACAAGATCATTACCATTGAAGATCCGGTGGAATATCAACTTCCGGGCGTGTTGCAAATACCCGTTAATGAGAAAAAAGGCCTGACCTTTGCTAAAGGCTTGCGTTCTATCTTACGTCACGACCCTGACAAAATTATGGTCGGCGAGATCCGTGATAACGAAACCGCACAAATTGCGGTGCAATCTGCGTTAACCGGCCATTTGGTATTAACCACCGTGCATGCCAATAACGTATTTGATGTGATTGGCCGGTTTACCAATATGGGCGTAGACCCGTACAACTTTGTATCAGCGATGAATGGCATTTTGGCTCAGCGACTGGTGCGGGTGAATTGCCCACATTGCCTGGTCGACGATAATCCTGATACTGCTCTGATCGAAAAATCTGGTTTAACGCTGGAACAAGTCAGCGACTTCACCTTTAAAAAAGGCCAGGGCTGTGGCCAGTGCCATGGCCTGGGTTACAAAGGCCGTAAAGCCATAGCGGAATTGCTGTGTTTCAACGATCACATCCGAGAATTGATTGTGACCCGAGAGCCGGTTCGCAAGATCAAAGAAGCAGCCTATGCCAATGGCACCAAGACAATGCGTGAAGCCGCATTGCTATTGGTCAAACAAGGTGAGACGACGTTAGAGGAGATTAATCGTGTTACCACATTGGCTTAGTTTGATGAAAGATGAGCTGAATGTGTGTATTCGGCCCAACAGTCTTATTTTACGGCGCTTTAAAGGTCTGCCCGCTAAAACCACTTGTGTCGATCAGCAAAAAATCGTTTTGAAAAAAACGATGAGTCAGGCCGAGATTGAATCGGGCTATTTAGCCAAAGTGCTGAAAGAGGCACTTAACGTGGAGCGTTGGCAAGCCTCCACGGCCACCATTGTAGTAGCCAATCATTTGGTTCGTTATGCCTTGATTCCTTGGAATTCAGAAATAAAAACTGCTGATGAATCTCAGGCTTATTTACATCATTGTTTTATCAGCGTGTATGGCGATGCCGTAGCGAGCTGGAATAAATGCCAAAGCCCGGCTGCATATGGTCAAAAGGCATTGGCAAGTGCGATGCCACGCGAACTTTTGCAAACGGTGCAGGATGTTTTTTCTCCCATGCTGATCCGCTTTAACTCGGTTCAACCTTATTTAATGACCATTGCCAATCAAGCCATTGCAGTAATTAAAAAACAAAATTTACAAAGCGCCTGCTGGCTAGCTGTTATTGCGGATGGTCGTGTGTGTCTGTGTTTGCTGATAGAGGGCGAGTGGTGTTGGGTGAAAAATGTGCAGCAGGAAACAGATACCGTTGCCCAAATCGAGATGCTTATCCAGCGCGAACGTTTAATGAACAATGAGATAGATAAGCTGTTAAAAAAAGGCAGGCAGTTACCAATGTTAGTGCATTGGCCTGATTTGCCCGTGAACCAAAAAATACAACTGCCAAACCATCGGATTATCAAGCTGGCCTCTTCAAAACTATTTAGCACTGATCCGGCAGAAAATCAGATAACAAGGTTAATAACTTTATGAAACTGATTAGCCTGAATCACACATTGAACCCGGCCCATTCACGGCCAATTCCCAATATATTTTTGTTTATCAGTGTGGCGATATTACTGATTAGCCTGTTCTTTCTGCAACGCAGTAGTGTCACGTTGCAGCAACTTAAAAATGAACAATCAGAATATTCGCGTTCAGTGGATAGCAATTCTGTGGCATTAAAACTCACCGAAAAAGAACAAACGGAATTGGACGCTGTGAAAGCAGCCATCAGCGAAATTGTTATGCCCTGGCCGCGTTTGTTTAGTGCCCTGGAAGTATCCAGATTGCAAACGATTAATGTGCTTTCTGTTGAGCCGAATCTCCGGGCAAAAAGCTTTCATATTACGGCGGTGACTTATCCGGTTGAAGAAATACTGATGTATATCACTCAGCTTAAACAACAGGAGGAATTTACTTCAGTAAGTTTAATTTCCACCGAGACAGTCAGGGTGGATGGCAAAAATGCGACCCAGTTTGAACTGTTAGTGCTCTGGTAAGCGTATGACACAGAGCAAACACATGGATGCAAAAATGCAGTGGTTTTCATACCAAATGCGTCGATTGGGCTGGCAAGGACAGGTGGCCATTCTGTTATTGATCGCAACCGTAGTTATCTTTTTTATCGTCCAGGCCAATAACGAAGAGGCGCAAAAGCTGGGTTTGGTGATTGATGATCTGCAACGCACTGTGCCGGTCGAAATCAAACGCGAAAAGCAATCCAACTATATCGCTAAACGTTTTTATGACGCGTTACCTTCTGAGAATGAAGCGAATCAAAAAATTGCTGATGTATTTGCCATTATCGAAAAACACGATTTAGCGCTGAATCGATCGGATTACTCAACCCGTGCTATCCCTCAATCCCCCATGGTGTTGTATCACATCAAATTCCCCTTAGTCGCACAGTATCCAACCATCCGAAATTTTGTCACCGATGTCATGAATAGCCAGCGGACCATTGCACTAAGTCATATCAACTTTAAACGTGATGATCTCAACAGTGACGTGGTCAGTGCCAATCTCGAATTTATTTTATATACCAAAGCAGCAGGAAAAGAGTAAGTGCAAAGCATTAAAAACAACTTGCTATGGATTGGTCTGGCGATAACGTTGCTACTGGTCTATCTGGTCGAGCAGCAAGAAGAAGACGTTGATGCTGTTGAAGTTATCGCACCTGCGTCAGTGCAAGTTCAACCTTTGCAAACCACCCAAACTGATACGACAGATGAGGATATTCAGTTACGAAAACCGATTATCGAAACGCCGAGAAATCTGTTTGAAATACCACGAGTCGCTGAGCCGGAAATGACGGTAGACCCTATGCCGGTAGCACCCGCATCGCCGGTTAATCCCTATATATATGTTGGAAAACTAATCGAGGATGGTGAAATGCGGGTGTTTTTGACCAATGGGCAGAAGAACTATGTGGTCAAAACTGGCGATACGCTCGAAGACACCTGGCAAGTCAAATCCATTGAGTCGACTGAAATGATTCTGTTTAACCTGCCAACCCAAACCCAAGTCAGTGTGCAAATTGGAGCGTTACTTTGAAATTAAAAAGGGATATTTACTGGGTAAGCACGCTGAAACGCAGCAGTTTGCTGATGGCAATGCTGTGTTTGCAAAGCTGTTCATCCATATCAACGTATCAGAAACAGGATCTGGTGGATCAAGAGTTTAATGATGCCAGACAATTGATTGCTAAAGGCCAGTTAGACGCTGGAACCCAAAAACTGACGGCATTGGTTCAGCAATATCCCGACAATGTTCATTACAGAAACACCCTGAAAATGCATCAGGATTTAGCGGTCGCCCAACGCATTAAATCTGCCGAAGTTTTACTAAAACAAGGCGACTTGAATCAAGCCGAATCCATATTTCAAAGCATTTTAATCACTTCCCCCGAAAATCAGCGTGCTTTGAACGGCTTAAAAAAAAGTGGCGATTGCCCAAAGACATAAAACCCTGGTGAATGGTGCTCAAATGGCCTATGCAGAACAGGATTTTGATACGGCCCGAGCATTATTGAGAGCAATCCTGGCCGAGGATACCACTCATGTCGAAGCCAGATCCTTGTTTGAAATGATTGATCAACAAGCCATGGACAAGGTTAATACCGTTCCCCAAATTAATTCGGCCTTTAAACAATCGGTCAGTCTGGAATTTAACAATGCACCTATCAAGTCGGTATTTGAATATATCGGTAAAGCAGGGGATTTGAATTTCACCTTTGACCGTGAACTCAGCGATAGCATGCTGACCAGTGTGATATTACGTAACACGCCGATCAGTGATGCGATTGAGACCATTCTGACCACTAATCAGTTGGGCAAAAAGGTACTTAATGAAAACACCATTTTGATTTATCCATTAAGCCGAAGTCATCAATATCAAGAGTTATATGTCCGTAGCTTTTATCTGAATAACATGGACGCTGAACAGGCGATGCTGTTGGTCAAAACGGTGCTGCAAGTAGAAGAAGTGTATATCGATGAAAAGCTGAATACGCTGGTGATGCGTGACACGCTGGATTCGATCAAAACGGCTGAAAAGTTGATTACCTCACAAGATCTGGTTGAGCCGGAAGTGATGCTCGAAGTCGAGGTCATGGAGGTTAATCGCCGTAATCTTGAAGAAATTGGTATTCGTTACCCTGTGCAAATTGGGCTTGGCGTGGAAGGTGAAGATGGCGAGCCTGGCAGGCTGACCTTGGCCGAATTGAAAGAATTTAATTCGGATCTGGGCGTATTCAGTATTACCGACCCCGTATTGGCTTTGAATTTATTACATCGCGATACCGACACTAATCTGTTAGCTAATCCAAAAATTCGGGTGAAAAACCGCGATAAAGCCAAAATCCATGTTGGCGACAAAGTACCGGTACTGACCAGTGTTTCCAATTCAACAGGATTTGTTTCGCAATCGGTCAGCTACATTGATGTGGGCATAAAACTGGAAGTTCAACCAACCATTCTGATTCAAAATCAGGTTTCGATTGAGGTTGAGCTGGAAGTCAGTAATATCATTGATCAAGTTACCAGCAACAGTGGTGTTTTAGCTTACTCGATTGGTAGCCGTAATGCCGCTACAACGTTGCAATTAAAAGATGGTGAAACTCAAGTTCTAGCCGGTCTGTTCACAGATGATCGGCAAAATAATACCTACAAAATTCCGGGGCTATCTCACCTGCCTTTTATAGGCCGTTTTTTTACCAATATCAGTACGGATAAACAGAAAAGTGAAATTGTTCTGCTGATCACCCCACGTATTCTTCACAACATTGTGCCGGCCAATTCTGTTTACACAGCATTTCCTTCCGGTGTCAGTCAGGCAGCCCGAAGTGCTCAGATGCCTCAAGCTCGACCAATGGCGACTGTTGCTCCACATCCTATGGCACCGATTGTGATTCAGACTGAATCAGATATGCAGGAAAGAAATGCGGCGACAGCAGAAGAATTTGCCAGACAAATCCAATCGCCGAGTGGCATCGAATGAAGATGGTTCAGAAGAAACACCGTGGTTTTACGCTGATAGAACTGCTAGTGGCGTTGGTGTTATTGGCATTAATCGTGAGCTCTGTAGCACCGCTGATGCAAATGACCGTCAAGCGAAATAAAGAGCAGGAACTCAAACGGGCGTTATGGCAAATGCGTGATGCGATTGATGCCTATAAAGAGGCAGTTGAAGACGGTCGTATCGAAATGTCCGACGATAAATCAGGTTATCCCCGTTCGTTACAAGAGTTAGTGGATGGAGTTGAAAACGCTCAGGATCCTGATAACAAAAAAATCTATTTCTTACGACGGATACCACGGGATCCCTTTGCCACAAATGACAAGCTAAGTAATGCAGAAACCTGGGGATTGCGAAGTTATGAAAGCTCTTTTGATGAGGGAGAGGCGGGCAATGATGTGTATGACGTGTATTCACTTTCTAACGCCATTGGCATTAACAAACAACCATATCGAGACTGGTGATGCATAAGAAGAACTTATCCGCTGGCTTTACCTTGATTGAAATACTGGTGGTATTGACCATCATAGCCGTACTGCTGAGTCTGGTGGCCCCCCGATATTTTGATTCGGTAGATCGCTCAAAAGAAAATGTGCTGCGGCATGACTTGATAGTGATGAGAAGTGCCATCGATCAGTACCTGGGTGACAAAAATCAATATCCCAATAGTCTGCAGGATCTGGTTGATGGGCGATATTTGAGAGAGGTGCCCGTTGATCCATTGACCGATCGGCGTGACACCTGGGTCTTCAGTAAGCCGGCCACCAATGACTATGAAGGCAGTATTGCTGATGTATTTAGCGGCTCACCGCTGATTTCATCTGAAGGTACACCGTATGCTGAATGGTAAAGCCCAAAAATCCAATCGCGGCTTTATCCTACTCGGCATGCTCTGTTTGCTGGTCATCTCAGGCTATGTCTTGAGCCAGGCCAGTGCCAAATGGAGCGATGTAGTGAAGCGTGAACGAGAGCAGGAGTTGTTAAAAGTCGGTGACACCATCAGAAAGGCAATTGGCAGTTATTACAATGCCACCCCCGGTGTAGTGAAGCAGTATCCACCGAATCTGGAAGCCTTGCTTTACGACGATAGATTTCCCACGCCCAAGCGGCATATTCGCAAGCTTTATATTGACCCGGTCATCCAGCGTGAAGGCTGGGGCATTGTGGTTGCTCCCAATGGTGGCGTGATGGGGGTAAACAGTCTGTCGGGCGAAAAACCATTCAAACAGAAAAACTTTAGACCTCTTTATCAGGATTTTGAAGATAAGGACTATTACGGTGAATGGTACTTCGTGTATGTGGAAAACTACCTGTAAAACAGCAGCTTGCGAGTAACTTATGAAACAACAACTAACAACAGCAAAAAATGAAATCGCTGAGGCACTACTGGCCTTTAAATCCGTGTTCATTACGGTGGCGCTTTTCAGTGCCATTTTGAATCTGCTGATGCTGGTGCCATCGCTATATATGCTGCAGGTTTATGACCGGGTATTGAGCAGCCGGAATGAAGCAACATTATTAATGCTGACCTTGATTGTGGTGGGGGCGTATCTCATTTTGGGCGGTTTGGAATATGTACGCAGTTTTGTGATGATTCGGGTGTCATCAAAACTCGATACGCTATTAAACAAGCGGGTTTATACCGCGGCTTTTGAACAAAGCCTGAAAAATAAAGGCATTAACGCCGGGCAATCACTACAAGATCTGACAGCCATCAGACAATTTGTCGGCGGTAATGGCTTATTTGCTTTTTTTGATGCCCCCTGGTTTCCCATCTATATATTGATTATTTTCCTGTTTGATACGTCACTGGGTTTGTTTGCGTTAGCCGGTTCCATTTTATTAATCGTATTGGCGGTTATTAGTGAGTACATATCCAGAAAGCCGCTCGCTGAAGCCAACTCCATTGCCGTTAAAGCCAATAATCTTGCTACCAATAATTTACGCAACGCCGAAGTGATTGAGGCAATGGGCATGCTGAATAATTTGATGTCACGTTGGTATCGGTTACAACAACAATTTTTAGCATTGCAAAGTGAAGCCAGTGATAAAGCCGCGTCCATTGCTGCAATGAGCCGTTTTTTACGCATCAGTTTGCAATCACTGGTGTTGGGATTGGGTGCTTTATTGGTACTGGAAAACAAAATCACCCCCGGCATGATGATTGTGGCTTCCATCTTAATGGGTCGAGTTTTAAGCCCGGTCGAACAATTAATCAGTGTTGGCAAGTCATGGAATGCAACCAAGAGCGCCTATTTTCGTCTGCATGAATTGCTGGCCGCTAATCCTGCTCGTGAATCTGGTATGGAACTGCCTGAACCAATAGGGCTGGTTACTGTTGAAGGCATTACGGTACTGCCTCCCGGCGCTCAAGTGCCTGCATTAAAAAATGTGACTTTTGCGTTGGAACCTGGCGATGTGCTTGGCGTAATTGGGCCAAGTGGTGCGGGCAAATCGACTCTGGCGCGTATTCTGGTTGGGATTTGGCCACCTAGAATTGGCCATGTTCGACTGGATGCAGTGGATATCTTTCAGTGGAACAAACACGAGCTTGGTCCTCATATTGGTTATCTGCCACAGACTATTGAACTATTTGCCGGCACGGTGAGTGAAAACATCGCCCGTTTTGGCGAAGTAGAGCCTGACAAAGTCATTTTGGCAGCGAAACAGGCCGGTGTGCATGAAATGATTCTTCGCTTACCCGAGGGTTATGACACGTTGTTGGGTGATGATGGCGCGGGTTTATCCGGCGGTCAGAAACAACGTTTGGGATTGGCAAGAGCTATCTATAACGAGCCATCGTTAATTGTGCTTGATGAACCGAATTCAAATCTTGATGAAACCGGTGAGATAGCACTCGCCGCGACAATTAAACAACTTCAAAAGCAACGTAAAACGGTGGTGATGATTACTCATCGCACCAGTGCATTAGCCGTTAGCAACAAACTGTTATTGCTGGTTGATGGCACCACTCAGCTGTTTGGACCGACAGCAAAGGTCATGCAAACCATTGCCCAGAAAAACAAAGAAAATCTAGACAGAACTCAGCCTTCTGCCGTTGCATAACAACAGGGAAACGTTATCAAGATGCAAAACGAACATACCGATCATCAGAATAAAGATGTACTGACATCTATGAATAAAGACATCAAAAAATATACGAGGTTAGGGTGGAGCATCGTTATTGCCGGGTTTGGTGGGTTTTTGATTTGGGCTTCGCTGGCACCTCTGGATCAAGGCGTACCGCTTAATGGCAAAGTGTCTGTGGCGACCAAAAGAAAAGCTGTTCAGTATCAGGATGGTGGAACAGTTGAAGCAATTTTGGTTAAGGAGGGTGATCTTGTTATGGCGGGTGAGGTCGTGGTTCGAATGAATAGCATTCAAGCCAAAGCCAATGCCGAAACTAATCGAGTGCAGTATTACATTGCCAAAGCAACAGAAGCGAGATTGATTGCTGAGCGGGATGATCTGCAAACAATTGAATTCCCCCAAATGCTGATGGAGGTTAGCGATTACCCACGTATTTCAAGTTATTTAGGATCACAAACAGAAATATTCACTTCACGTAGAAAAACCCTACAGAGCCAGTTATCGGTTATTGATGAAAATATCCGGGGATTAATCTCAAAAGTCGAGGGACTGCAAGCTTCAAGAGAAAATAAACTTGAGCAGTTAAAATTTCTTAACGAACAATTAAAAGGCATTCGAGAACTGGAAAAAGAGGGTTATGTCGCTCGTAATCGTCTGCTTGAGCTAGAACAAACGCTGGCTCAGATTAATGCCACCATTTCAGAGGATATCGGCAATATTGCACTGGCTCGAAGCCAAATAGCTGAACTCAAATTAAGCCAATTAAAGATTCGTCAGGAATACATTGCCGAAGTTAGAGCACAGCTATCCGATGTGCAAAAGCAAGTTGATGCGCTTGGCAATCAGTTAACTGGCCTGGATTACGATCTTGAAAAGGTTCTGGTGAGAGCACCAGTGTCAGGCACGGTAGTAGGCATGAATGTGTTTACCGAAGGTGCTGTTGTTGCACCGGGCTTTACCATGATGGAAATTGTGCCCAGAGACGATAGTTTGGTTGTTGAAGGACAATTGGCTGTGCATTTGATTGATAAAGTCAGTCCCGGATTGCCGGTAGAGCTGATGTTTACTGCTTTTAATCGTAATCTCACACCACATATTCCGGGTGAAGTCACTCAAGTTTCAGCTGACCGATTATTGGATGAGGTGACAGGTTCGCCGTATTACCAGTTGATCGCCAAAGTCTCGCCCGAAGGTATCGACATGATGCCGGATTTACGATTACAACCCGGCATGCCCGTAGAGATGTTTGTCAAAACTGGTGAACGAACCATGCTGAATTATCTGCTTAAACCGATTACTGATCGGCTTAAACTTTCAATGTCAGAAGAGTAGGTAAATCCCATGCATCTTTTGACTAAAAACCTCAGTTTTCTGATTTTATGCCTCACCAGCATCGCTGAAGCACAAGCTATAAATTTGATTGAGGCTTATACATTGGCCCGGGATAATGATCCGACATTTATAGCTGCTTTTTATGCACATCAGGCTGGTCAAGAATTTAAAGCGCTAGGACGTTCCAATTTATTACCCGTAGTGACTGCAAGTTATTCGCGTTATAAAAATCATGCCGATATTGATTTTGAAAATGGCTTGGTAAAACGTACCGAAGAAAGGGATTACAGCAGTCAAACAGCCTCAGTCCAGTTGCGTCAGCCACTGATCAATTTTGATGGCTATGCGCGTTATAAACAGGGTGTGGCACAAACGGCGATGAGCGATCAGGAATTTGCCATACGTGAGCAGGAACTGATTTTGCGTGTTTTCAATCGATATGCGGCTGTTTTATATGCTCAGGATATGTTGGGCTTAGCCAAAACAAAAAGAGCAGCTTACGCCGCACAAAAACAGGCAAATCTGTTTATGTTTGAAAATGGCGAGGGCACCAGAACGGATATCCTCGAATCTCAGGCGAAATTTGATCTGGCAGAGGCAGATATTGTCGAGGCACAGAATATTCTGACCGATGCACGAGCCACGTTGAATAAGGTTTTGGGCAGGAAAGTCGACAATATTCAGCCATTGATTAAAGACTTTGCCTCATTACCCATTGAGCCCATCAATCTCGAACAATGGGAATCACTTGCTTTACAAAGCAACCTTGAGCTTGCTGCTCACCGATACACTTTAGAAATAGCTGAACAGGAAGTAAATCGCAGTAAGGCCGCCTATCTACCACGGTTAGATGCGGTGATGAGCATTAATAATAACGTTTCTGATACGACCAATACCTATAATCAGGATGCATTGATACGCTCAATAGGTGTCCAAGTGACGTTACCGCTGTATTCCGGTGGTGCGACACCAGCTCGGGTCAGCCAATCCAAAGCAAATTTACTTAAAGCCAAAGCCGAATTTGATGAAAGAGCCAATGGCGTCATCATTGAGCTGCAAAAGCAGTTCAATCTGGTATTAGATTCAAAACTCAGATTAACAGCATTAACCACAGCAGTGAATTCAGCAGAATTATTAGTCACCGCTACTCATAAAAGCATCAAAGGGGGAACGCGAACCAATATTGATGTGCTGAATGCCGAGAGCCAACTTTTTGAAGCCAAAGGCGATTTATTACTGGCTCGTTATAACTATTTGCAAAGTTATCTGAATCTGAAAAAAGTTACCGGCACCTTGGGTTTTGATGACTTGCAATTGGTCGCAGCACGATTTCAAAATTGAGCCGACGAGCGAATTAGACTTAATAACAATAAATCAGCAACTTAAACCTGAATCCTTTCAGCCTGATCACGAAAACTTGAGGATTTTTTCTCTTGAATATTCATTTATGGTTAGCCGAATAGCTGGATAAATTAAGGCTAATTAAGTTCAGTTGCATACAGTTAGTAAAAAAATTTCAAAAAAATTGTCACTTTTGTCTTTTCAATTGGCATAGAAGGTAAGGGGACAGATTAACCGGGTTAATTTGAAACCTATGACTAATGAATAATCGTCGTAAATTTCCCAGCGCCGAACCTAGTTGAAGTTGATAACCACACTTTTACATTTATAACGAAGGAAAGTAATTCTATGGATTCAGTGCCAGATATAGTTGATGCGGTACTTATATTTCTCGCATTTTTATCGGTCCTGATCTGGGCTGTTGCTATCACCAAGTTTTTTGTTTTCTATCGTAATACCGGCCATGACCGTCATTTTCTAAAGTTGTTTTCGCAAATAAAACATATTGATGAATTGCCAGCGATTGTCTCGTCTACCAAAGGACGCCTATCACGCGTTTGTCAGGCTGGATTGACTGAGTTCTCGTCCTTACGAGATATGAACAATGTGTTTTTGCCAGAAGACAAACAACAAATATTAATGCATGCCCTGAAACAACAAGCCCATATTGAACAAACCCGGATGGAAAACGGCCTTTCTATTTTGGCCAGTGTCGGTTCTACCGCACCGTTTATCGGTCTATTCGGGACTGTCTGGGGCATTATGAATGCGCTTAAAGCTATATCAGCTTCAGGCTCTGCCAGTCTGGATGTGGTGGCTGGGCCGATTGGTGAAGCGTTGATTGCCACTGCGGTTGGTATTGCTACCGCGGTGCCTGCAGTACTCGCTTATAACTATTTTCTTCGTAAAGTGCGTCTTTCTGTCGCTACCATGGATAACTTTGCCTCAGCCTTTCAGTTATTAGTATTGAAATCAAAAGGTCAATATGACTAGGGGAGTTGAACCGAAAATTCAGACAGCAGTATTAATTAATAATCAAAACTGGACTGCGTTACAACGCCAGTCTTAACTTTGTAAGGAAACCTGCTATGGCAATGAATATGGGTAGTGATGACAATATGATGAGTGAAATCAACGTGACGCCTTTGGTCGACGTTATGTTGGTATTGCTGACTATCTTTATCGTCACCGCGCCGTTATTAACCAATGCCGTACCGGTTAATCTTCCCAAAGCCACTTCTGATCTCTCACTGACTCAGCCAAATACCATAGGTATTAGTGTGACTGATGATGGTACGGTCTATTTTACCGATGAGGCGGTTTCTCAGGAGGATCTGGACCAGAGATTAATGCAGATAGCAGAGAATGCAGACAGCACGGTTGAGATTTTTGCCGATGAAAAAGCCGAATATGGCAACGTGGCCAAAGTCATGGCAGCCATCCAACGGGCTGGCATTACAAAATTCACTTTTGTGATGCAACCAGAGATGATTAATTAACCATGGTTGATTGGCTGAATAGCTTTGTGAACAACTGATATGACCACTCTGGTTCCAGATTTTTCATCAGCCCAAGCCGTTGGCTCTGAGCGAATGATGCCTGGGTTTTTACTGGCATTATTAATTCATATTGGTTTAATCATATTATTTTTACCGGTCATGGAATATTCACCTCCGGCAGCGCCTATGCGAATTGCCGTGCAAGTGACGCAGTTACAAGAGAAAGTCGAACCGGTTATCGATGAGCCTGAAATCATCGAACCTGAACCGATTATTGAACCTGTTGAGCTGATCAAACCCCCGATCATTGATAAACAGATCCTTATCGCCAAAGATGATACGCCGCCAGAACCTGAAGAATTGCTTGTGCTGGAGCCGATACCCGAAGAAAAGATTATTGAAGAAGTAAAACCGATAGAGCCACCACCTAAGCCCGAGCCGGTAAAACCTGAACCCAAAAAAGTCGAAAAACCGAAACCAAAGGTTGAGCCCAAACCGGAAAAACCGAAAGTTGTTGAGAAACCAAAACAAGAAGAACCTGTAGCTGAAACGATAGTGGCTGAGGTTGTTGAACCTGTTACAACATTAACGAAGGATTCGATAAACGAGGCTGCAACAGAAATATCACCATTGCCGTCATCCACTGTAAATTCAAACAATGCCTCATCAACCAGTACAGCAGCCAATGCGACTGGCGATAACCCGAATGAGGCCACCAAGGGCGGTGCAGATGAAGTCGATCGTAATGAAGCCTGGAAAGGTTATGGTCAATTGCTCTATGCGATGGTTTCGAAAAATAAACAGTATCCCCAACAAGCCATTCGTCGACATCTGGAAGGTATTGTTATGGTCAGTGTGCGTTTTGAAAAAGGCGAAATGGTCGAAATTAATGTATTGGGACAGGGCAGTGGCCATACAGTATTGGACAAGGCCGCCAGAGAAATGCTGGAAAATGCCGTTAAAGAAATGCCAGTCCGGGGAAACCTGTCGAATAAATCATTTACCGTCGTTGTACCAGTAGATTTTAAATTAACGGGCTGAACTTGTTTGAAACAGAATTTCGCTGTGAATCATAAATTCAGAATTTAAATTCTTGTGGGGTTTGTGTGGTAAAAACGCTCAGATTTTAAATTTTGGACCATTAGGAAAAGTGAACGAGTATTAGGCTTTCAAACCATTGCCTGCGCTGTAATTTCGATAGAACGTTGACGCTTTGCGGTATCAAAGATGTCTGAGACGATCATTAGTTCGTCAGCTTCCGTTTTATCAATAAGTTTTTGTAAACCGCTTTGAACAGTCTCATGGCTACCAATGACACTGCAATCCAGCATCTGTCCTGCTTGGGCCTTTTCCTGCGGCGACCAGTAGGTTTCTATATCCTCAATTGGCGGCTGCATCAAGCCACGAGTACCGCGAAAGAGGTCAGTAAAGGACATCTGCTGTGATGTTGCAAGGTAGCGAGCTTCCTCGTCAGTATCAGCCGCGATCACATTGACTCCGACCATTGCGTATGGCTTATCCAGCTGTGCCGAAGGTTTAAAATTCATCCGATAGACCTTAAGCGCCTGATGGAGTGCTTGCGGAGCAAAATGAGAGGCGAAACCATAAGGCAAACCCAGGCTCGCTGCCAGTTGTGCACCAAATAGGCTGGATCCCAATATCCAAATAGGCACATTGCTCCCTGAACCGGGGACAGCCTCAATTCGTTGGTTGGCTCCCTTGGGTGCAAGAAAAGCCTGTAATTCCTGCACATCCTGCGGGAAATTGTCAGCGTTGGCTGGATCTCGACGCAAGGCACGTAAGGTCATTTGGTCGGTCCCTGGAGCGCGGCCCAACCCAAGATCGATACGGCCGGGGAACAATGCTTCCAATGTCCCGAACTGTTCAGCAATCACATAGGGCGCGTGGTTTGGCAGCATGATGCCACCGGCACCAACGCGAATGCTGCTAGTCCCCGCAGCGATATGGCCAATGACGACTGAGGTAGCTGCAGTTGTAACACCAGGCATATTATGATGCTCCGCTACCCATATGCGTTTGTATCCCAGACGTTCAGCCTGCTGCGCATATGTCCGGGCATCATTGAGAGCAGTTCGGCGATCAAAGCCTTGGCGTACACGGCCAAGTTCCAGAATAGATAGGGGGATCATAGGTAATTTCAACTCATTTTGTTTTGTTGATACTTACTACGGTAACATTTGGGATCAAGTTTGTAAGACAATCCATAAAACAGTCATCTAACTATTAGATAGCAATGATTTGCAAAAACATTGCACTCTGACGGTGTTTGATAATTGATTACCAGACTGGAAAATTTCTATTGTTTGGATCGGCAAGGAAAGTTAAGTATCAATATATAAGGCGGCTGTCAGAGATCTGAATCCTTCCAAGTGGAACTGAAACAGTGAGCCTAAGTTATACTCATATTTCTTGCGCCGTAATCGAGCAAACATCCATTGCAATTGAACACGCTTCAGGGAAGCCACATTTTTATTCCCGCCTCATCTGGAAACCTATGATTAACCGACCACCCCAGCAAACAGAATCTATGGAAACCATCTCCAATCTCGACAATCTTGCAAGGTTGGCAAGCTACTCGTTTATGGACACGCTCAATGCTGATCCTGACGCGACATCCAACGGAGTCGATCACTATCCACGACAAGTCTTCTCAGGCCACTATGTCCCGGTCAATCCTACGCCACTCGAAAATCCCGAGTACGTCACGCACAGTAAAAACCTGTTTCGCGAACTGGGCTTCGCCGATAGCATGGCTCAGTCAGCCGATTTCATCCGCGTGTTCTCCGGCGACCTGAAAAATGTTCCGGAACCGATGCGTAAGCTTGGGTGGGCGACTGGCTATGCACTCTCTATCTATGGCACTGAATACAAACAGCAATGTCCGTTTCAGACTGGCAACGGATACGGCGACGGTCGGGCTATTTCGGTGCTAGAGACCGTGATTAATGGTCATCGCTGGGAAATGCAGCTAAAAGGTGGAGGCCGAACACCATATTGCCGCGGCGCAGATGGACGTGCTGTTTTGCGATCAAGTGTTCGAGAGTTTCTGGCACAGGAGCATATGCACGCGCTCGGGCTTCCAACATCACGGTCTCTGAGTCTGTATGTGTCGAAAACCGAGAAAGTAAAGCGTCCGTGGTACTCAGAAGGCTCACGCTCAAAGGATCCAGATATGGTTATATTTGAGCCAGCAGCCATCTCAACGCGGGTCGCACCGTCTTTCATTCGGGTTGGACAAATCGAGCTTTTCGGTCGTCGTGCCCGTAATAACGATCATCCACAAGTAATGGAAGAGCTGGAGCAGATAGTCTTTCACCTTATTGATCGTGAGTATGGAGACGTCATTGACCAAAGCCCGAGCACTCCAGAAAAAGTATTGATGCTTGCCCGCGAGTTCCGCAGCCGACTGACATCACTAGTTGCCGATTGGATCCGTGTCGGCTATTGCCAGGGGAATTTCAACAGCGACAATTGTGCTGCAGGTGGATTCACTCTCGACTATGGCCCATTTGGATTCTGCGAACTATTTGATCCTTACTACCAGTCATGGACGGGGGGAGGTCAACATTTCGCATTTTTGAATCAACCAGTTGCAGCGGAAAAAAACTTTCAAATGTTTTGTACAGCATTACGTCCGTTGCTGACTTCAGATCAGGACTGTCTGCAACAGCTCGACGAAATTCAAAACAGCTTTGCATCCGTAATGCAGCTGCAAATGGAGAAAATGTGGGCAGCCAAACTTGGGCTAGATACTTTTAACGCAGAGCTATTTAACGAGCTGGTATCGCTGATGATGCAAACATCGGTTGATTACACCATTTTCTTTCGCGAACTATCATCAGTGCCGGACGATATTGAGCCACTCAAAAAAAGCTTTTACCAGAACCGAAACTATAATCAAGACCCCGAACGGATGAATAATCGCTGGTCAGAATGGCTCAATAAATGGAAAACGATCATTACGGTCAACACCACCGATACTCTTGATGAACTCTCTAGAAAGATGAAACTGGTGAACCCGAAATACAGTTTGCGGGAATGGTTCGTGGCACCGGCTTATCAGCAAGCGAAAGAGGGGGACTACTCTCTACTTCGAGAACTGCAAGAAATCATGACCAAGCCATACGAAGAGCAATCAAAAGAGGTTGAGGAGAAATATTACAGGCTGAAGCCACTCGAGTTTTTTGAGGTCGGCGGGCTATCGCATTACAGTTGCTCGTCTTAATTTTACGAAATAGCCAGAATCATTGACGCCACTAAGCAATCGAATATTTCGCTATTTGTCATTACTGTAATTTGAAAAGACATTTGCTGAGATATATAAAAAATTAAAAAGCAAAGCCTAATTAAAAACTCAAGGTCATCTGTGTTTTAGATTAACCCAATGAGTAACAATTTCAGAATTTAAAATGTTGTGGGGTTTGTATGGTTAAAACACTCAGATTTTAAATTCTGAACCATCTTAGAAAACAACCTTTTGTCATAACACAGATTATCGGAATATCTATCTGTACTGATTTTCGTTGTTTACCAATTGGGATAATACACGAGTCTTATAAATACAATAACATAAAAATTATTTTCCAGATCTACTACGACAAATTGTCATTTAAAGTGAGATTTTGTTCCAGAATTGCCAAATAAAGTGATATTTATAGTGACCATTTCATGAAGGGTCTAAGGCTTTTCCTTTTTTATCAAAATTTAAGCGTAAGTGTCTGTGACGTTTGTATATGGTTAAATTATCATATTAATTATAGAAGTACCATATAAGAGGATCTATCGCTGTAGATAATTTCAATTGAATTATTGATGAAGATAATTCTTTTTGCAATATTGGAGGGGGGGGGGATGAAGGAGTCAACAAAGATATATTATCTGTTATAAAGATAATATATCGATTTTAGTTTTAACGTTTAATTGATTAATTGATTAATTGATTAATATATAAGGTTAATGTGTATTATAATTAATAATAAAAATATTTATTATTAATGAAATAAGTTTTTTCAAAAAATTATTTAGTAGGGCAACATAATTTTTTTGGTCAAAAATACATCTTCATTTACGTGATATTCGTTATGCTGCATAACGCTCAGGTTTGCTATCCAAAGGGTAGGAAACATTAACTGTAACAGTCGGTATGTCATCAATTGAAAGCTGATTAATCCTACCCAAATTACTCTTTTTCTGAACAGTCCCTTTGAGAATCCAGAAGAGCTTACGAGCATTTTCTGGTATTAGATATTTACGAGTTCCTTCAGTTAATCCAGCATTAAAATGCTCAATATTGCTATTGGCTTTAATTAGACCTCTAATGACATTTGGATGAAAGCCTGTGAAAAGAGAGAAGTCTTCGATACTTACGAGTACTTCTTCATTGGTTCGCATTTTGGTCGGTAGGGGCGGAGGGATAATACGTGCTGAAAGCAAAGGTTTATACCAATCGAATTCGCTCAACTTTATCTCACCGGCTAACACCTTCTCTATCACCTGCGTTAGTGTAAAGCGATGACGTGAATCCTTAACTAGTTCAGCAATACTGACTGAATTTCTAGATTTATAAATTTCAAGGTTACCTAGTTCCATAAGCAAACTATGAATGGACCGTTTGCTAATTCGAAATTCGGTATTCGGCTTAGGTTTAATACCCTCAAGCAAACTATTTTGTCTCAAGTTTTTCACTTGATTCCTACTGATACCAAATGCTGCAGCAGCAGCGTCATAATCTAATAGATCATCTAAATCGTAATCATGCGCTAACGCATCAAAGCTTTGATGCTTTGTGATGATTTCCTTTGCAATTTCAGCTGCTTTTCTGACATTGAGGTTCTCAGAATTTTTGAAATCGACAAAGGTTAAACGTGGATGAAAGTTTATCTCCTTATTTTTAATAATTTCATCAGCTAAGGCTTTACCAAGCTTAGATGGTGATTGAAGCCCCAATTCAAGCAACTTTGCTAGATGCTCTAAATCATCTTCAGTTATGTATTGAGTTAGTACCTGACGCAACTCCAAATAATCAATATAAGCTTGCTCATTGCCTGTTTCAAAAATTTTCGTCAGAATAGTTGTGCTCTCGCATACCATAGTTTGTATTGGTACGGTTACTAAAGATGCACCACAATCACATTTAAAAAGATGCTTACGGTCCCAGAAAATAGCACTCTGACAAACATGACATGTCTCCACTAACTTGATTTCATGCTTGGTACAAGCTTTGACTAAAACGTGATCCCACACTCTCAAAAAATACCCTTTTTCCTCAAGGCACTCCGGACAATAGTGGGATGTTTTTCGAATTGAGAATCTGTGAACTGAAACACCACAAAAAAGGTAATGATCAGAAGCGTTTTTTATTTGCTTAGGAAGAGCAGCGTGTTCTTCTGGAATATTAATACCAAGAAGTGTGCATGCTTTTATTATCTCTTTTTCACTACGGATTACTGATTCAGTTTTTTTTGAATGATGGCTATCTACCAACTTTGCCAGACTATGAAGTAATTTACGTGGACTTTGATAACCATTATGAAATGACGCCCTCAGCAGGATACTGCCGGCTGATTCATCAGCTAGAGGGATAGCGTTGCCAATAATTTATGTCTCAACTTACTTGCTTACCGATGTGATAGGGGATCTATGTAACTGGTAAGCATCTTCAATCTTCATCTTGAATGGATTATGGTTACCAATCAATAAATCAATATTTTTAGAAAAATTAAACCCCGTTGCTAGATGGTTAATGGTTACTTCAATACTACCTTCACGTATGGCAGCCTTAGCAGCATTTTTAAATAATTCTGCTATATTGCTGGGGTAACCATTAGTTGCCAGGAAAATTCTTAAAAAATCACTATTTTTTTCAAAACCATAGAATGATTTGAATCCAAGTTTCTTTTTGTAAACATCCACCAAGCTAGTTACATAGTTATAAAACTGATTCGATGGCTGGTCATAGGCATAATCAAGTTTACCAATGTAGAGCTTTAGAATACGTCTAACATCTTCATCGTTAGTTTCAATTAATGATTCAACCCCTGGCGTTCCCATTAATAAAATTGGTATCCCGGTAGCATTGATTAATGCCTTGACCCAACCCAGCACCTCTTTACGGTTCTTGTCAGTTAATAACTCATGAAATTCATCAAAAATTATGAGGTTTGTACGGGCAGACTTTAATTGACGTTTAAGACGTTCTGTGAGGCCAGTCTTTTCATTGATGTTTTTGGCTGAATGGTCACCTAGTTGGGCTAGCATAACCTTTGCAAGTCCATTTACAGACTTTCCTTGGATACTTGTGAAAAGAATAGGATGAGTTTGTATCTCAAGATCCTGATCAATAATCACTTTCTTGGGAAATTCTTTCATAAGTATTTTGCTCAAGGTGGTTTTGCCTGTTCCAGCATTTCCGGTCAAGCAAATGCTATCTGGTGAAATTATCTTTCCCTCCCCAAGAAGTATTTCTGTAATATTAATCGTCTCTTTAAGAACCTCATAAATCTGACGTAATTCGTCATGCATAATTACGATTTCATGAATTTTCTGTGCCTCGGCAAGCTTGAGTGATTGATTCATTGTCATCAATCCTCGCCCAAGTCTAATACAGCCATGTTTGTCCTCTCATTGGGTTCACCCATGAATGGTTCATCATTGAACGCAACATCATGAGTAAGCATGGGATCAAAATTATTGTCTTCAAGAAGATGTTTACCGACTTCAAAACTTTCAGCTTTCCTTTTATTAATTTCGCTAACCTTACTGGCATTTCTTCGTTTTTTCTTTTTATCAGAATTAGCAAAGCTTCTCGTAAGATCCCAAAGTCTTTTTCTCGCCTCTGCTTCAGTCAGAGAGTCCATTAATTGACCTTCTGATTCATTCTTTGACCGTAAGAGTTCATATTCATATAGGCTCAGGTTATTGAAGAGATCTGGTCTGATAGTTACTGCAGTTATATATCCATCATCAAAAGGATTTTTTACAAGCACCGTTCCAAGATCTAAAACATCTATAAAAACATCAACTTTCATTTTATTACCTTTCATTTTGATCTTTTCTTCGATTGTTTTTAGAGCATGTGAGTACCACTGTGTATTAAATGCAGTAACCCGACCCTTGTTAACTGAGCATTGTTTAGTGATTCTGGCATAGTTATTCAATTGTTCTGATGGTATCTGACCGACCTGACGTCGATTAAGCATGCGTCTCATAACATTGCTTGGAGTATCTTCTAGGCCACGATGCCAGCGGTTATGATAGACGTCTAGAAATTCATCAATAGCACTCTTCAATTGACCGAGCGTTACTATTGCATTTGCTTCAGAGTCATAGCCACCGCGTGACTTAGGATTTGAGAAAGTCGTTCCTGGCAGTCGGTGAAATAAATCCGTATTGATCGTTCTAAAAAATCGCTCAACAAATGGTTTGAAATTTGGACTGTAAGGTGGTGCATATTCAATTGTAGTGCCTGTTTCGTTCAGTAAATTTTTAACAGACGCAGAAATATAATCAGAGCCGTTATCGACAATCAGTTTTTCAATTAACCCACCAGGTAAATCATTCTCTTTGTTGTAAGCTTTCTTCAGGGCGCTTAAGAGGGTGTTAGCAGAAAAATCAAAAAAGCTCAACTCATAAGACAAAATATGTCGCGAGCATCTATCAATCAAAACTGTAAGAAGAGGCCTTCCGATAACTTCTCCTGTCTCTTCATCAATCACAATAATATCCATGCGGTTACCATCAGCTTCTACATTTTCGAATACCCGAAGTACATTGAAAGACTTACCCGCTGCAATTAGCTTTTTCTTGGCTGCGTTAGGTCCTAACTCCTGCATCAGTAGAAACATCGGATCAGTTTCTGTAATACGTCTTTGAAGTGTTCGTATAGATGGGATTTTTACTTTGCCATGAAGACCTTTTTCTATAATAATTTCGTCTAGTTTGCCTTGAATATGATGTGCAATATCAATTACAGTGTCTCTAGTATCACTAAGATAGTGCTCATCACATAATTCACTAATTTCTTTTTCAAGCCAGTCTTCAAACATAGACATTTTTGGTTTACGCTTGATGGGAGGACATAAAGACATAATATCTCGTTGGCTCTCTATAAAAGCTTTAATCCATCTGCAAACGGTAGAATGAGCCGGCGGTTTTTCCCCAAGTGTTTTTGCTACTTCTTGAATGACTTTTTGTGGACCATTAGTAGCCCGCGAACTGTATGTGTAGTGATTACTTAAAACCGTTTCGACATAAGCGAGTCTTTTGGTAAGCGTCTTTTTATGAGACTCAGGCAACTCGCCTACACCGAAGCGAAATTCTTCGGCTTTAGCAGAAACGATTTTGATATTATTCTGTTCAATGTATTCTTCCATTTCCTCAGGTGTTTTTACGAACATCTGTCCACCACGGCAACGAACAACTCGTATAACGCTTAAATTCGCACTGGCAATTTCAAATTCGGCACCTTTCAGAACAAATCGATCGCCAACATTAAAAGTATGAGTCATTAGCATTACTTGACCTCCAGCAGCGATTCGGTGTTCAACTTGTAACGTTCATCGTATGTAAACCAACATTCGAAGAGCAAATGTTCAACCAATTGAAAGGGTAAATTTTTGCTTTTTAAAAGTGAGTAACAATCAAATATTGATGCTTTAAAACCCCGCTGAAATAGTACTCGGGCTTCATTCATCTCCCATGCCGTCACAGGAAGCTTTAAGTTTGCGTAAACAAACTCCCGATCTAAATGTGTGTGCTCTAAACTGATATTTTCATCCGTTCGAATTTCATGCTGAAAGCCCTCATGATTGAAAAAGGTATATGCTCGGTCCATAAGATCCATTACATTTTCGCTATCAAGATGAGCGGCTGGCTTAACCTCACGAAAGGTTATTCGTCCATCGGTATGAATTACCATTGCGTCTGGTGTGTATCTACCCCCATCCTTAAACTTTATTGTTAATGGTTGTAGAAAATAGGACTTAATATCATTCTCGAACTCCATCATCAGGGCATGAGCCGCTTCAAGCCTGCTTTCACAAGGCATTAGGTGTTTGCCATTCTTGATACTCCAAAAAAATGATATACATTTTCCTGTTGCACCTTTTTTGAAGGGACGTACTCCTTGAATGACACCTAATTTAGCTCTCTGATTTGATAATAATTCTTTGATCTGTGATTTAAGAAAACTCATCAAATTTCCTCCTTGAGTTCAGCGGTATTCAATCCCGTGCATAAAGCATGTGCAGCCTTATGCCCACATTTACAGGGCAAAAGTGTTTTTCCATTTTTAACGCTGGGGAAACAAATAATTTTTCTACCATGCCTCCCTTTTGTGAAAACGCTGCTTCCCTGCAAAACTCCTAACCGAGGTTTTACTTCCATAGCCAGCGTAATTTTATTTTGTAACGTATACATATTAAGCTCCCAATAATAACAGCAAGTAAAACGCTGTAGCTCTCTTTGTCGTGAGCAGTTTGCTGGAATTTAGTGGCGAGTCAAGGAGGAAATGCAGCACAAAAAAACGCTGCACTGATATAATTGGCTCAAATCGCGATTATTTAAACCATTTGAAAATAAATTTAAGGCATTGATTAAATTGAATATATTGCTTAAAGATGTATTGGATATTTCGGCTGGCTATCCTTTTCGCAAGAAAGTTGAACCAGTTCACAAAGGCGTTCCAGTCATCCAATTAAAAGATGTTGATTTGCGCGAAGGACTAAATGTTAAAGACTTAACTTTGACAGAGTTACCCTATAGAGCACCCAGTGAATGGGTAGAGAACGAAGACATTTTATTTATAGCAAAAGGCAGTCAGACTTTTGCTGTCTTGGTTAAAGGACTTGAAGAACAAGCAGTCTGCACGCCGCATTTTTTTCATTTAAAAGTTAAATCAACACAGGTTTTACCTGCATATATTGTTTGGCTGCTTAACCAAGCTCCAATGCAGCAATACTTTGATCAGGTTTCAGAGGGGAAATATTCAAAGCTGATAAAAAAAAGCTCGCTCCAGAATATAAGTCTTAAATTGCCAGCACTATCTATTCAGGAACAAATTGTTAGCTTGAGTGAAGATATGCAAACACAAACAAAAGCACTTGAAGACATTCACAAACAACGTATAAATAAATTGACTAATCTGAACGAACAAGCGATGGGTGAAGAATGACCATTATTCCAGGTTTAAATAGTGAACAATCCGCTGAGACCCTTAAGCAGGTTTCTCTTAAGCACCTTGATATTGATGAAGCTGTTCTGACGGTTTTATATATAGCTCTACCACTTTTCATTCATCAAAGAATTACGCATCAATCTAAACTGTTTGAATTGGAAAGCCTTAAAGAGATATATAGCAATCAGAATGCAACTTCCCAGCGAACTCTTTTAGAGTTTATGACCAATGTTTGCTCTGATGAAATACCCGAGCTTGAATTACTTAAGCCGAAAATAGATGAGTTGTTTTCTGCTTTTAACGATACAGAAGACTTGTCTGATATTTTTTTAGCAGTTCATGATCTTTTCGTAAGCATGGAGAAAGAGGGGTTATCAATGCTGCAGATGCTGGATGTCATCTTTCAATCGTTCTATCAGAAAGATACAGACGCTTATTTTGAATATTCAGCCAATGAATTGTTGTTTAATATTATCGGTATTGAAATAAATGGAACAATAACTGCTCTCATTAATAACGCAGGGAAAATCATTTATGGATTGCTCAAAAACATAGATAAGCGTCGGCAAGGCAATACTCATAACACGATAGAACTGCAGGAAGGTAAAAACTACCATATCCTCTTGATAATCATGTTAATACTGCAGGAGGGAAGCCCTAAACGTTCTTCAATTGCTCCTATTGTATTAACTAAATCCACAAAAGCATCTAAAGCTGATCTCGTATTAATGTCGTTAAATACTGAGTTAAATCCTGAAAAGGACCTTTATAATATTGATGTTGAGCAGTTTGAGTTTGGGATCCCTCAAAAAAACCGTCCAGAATTTTTGTATATTCAACATGCTATCTCTTCCATAAAAGAAGGAGGTAATGCGTTCATCATTACACCGGTTTCCGTTTTCTATCGTACTGGGTCTGATAAAGCTATTCGCCAAAAGCTTGTTGAGGCCAATTTGATTGATACGTTGATTTTTTTACCTAAGAAATATCCCTCAAAATCATCAAGTCCCATGGCAATTCTCATTGTAAGAAAAAATCGTGTTAATTCGGATACGCTTTTCATCAACGCTGAGGCATTCGGTATTGGGAACAAACAGATAGACCATGATGCTATACGTGAAGTAATGAGCTCACGTGAAACGATTGCCCAAAAAAGCTATTCTGCAAGTCATGATGAAATCGTTAAGAATGATTTTAATTTAAACTTGAAACATTATATTCAACCCGAAAATAAGGATGTCATCGAGCCAGAGGATAATCGTGATACTTCAGAATTAATCGCTGAGTTTATCGAGAGAGAACGACTCATCGAAGAAAAATATCAATCGATATTAAAAGCACTCAAGGGATAGTGACCTTTTCCTTTATTTAAATATTCATGTATGGAGTAGTCATAAGGGAGTGGATATGCATAACCGTAAATCACTGAGCAGGCAAAAATTATATGACCTGGTGTGGACCACTACATGTTAAACATATACCGCTATATTATTCTGTTAATCATCATTATTGTCTCCGGCTCGGTCTGGGCCTTGCCAACAACTTTCGAGCAAGCAAAAGTAACTGCTAGAGAACAGATTTATTTTGATCGAAATGATACTGGTTCGACATATTGTTCCTGCCAATGGAAATGGGTAGGGCGGTCGGGTGGTCGAGTCGACTTTAAATCTTGTGGTTATAAAGTTAGAGCAGAAGGACAGCGTAATCGGGCGCAGCGTATTGAATGGGAACATATCGTTCCTGCCTCAAACTTTGGCCGTGCAAGGCAATGTTGGCAAAAAGGTGGTCGCTCGAACTGTAAGCAAACCGATCCAGTATTCAATTTGATGGAAGCTGATTTACATAATCTCACACCAACAGTGGGTGAGCTTAATTCAGACAGACAGAACTTCAACTATGGGGTCTTACCAGCGACATCTAAACGACATGGAGCTTGTGACTTCAAAGTTGATTTTAAAATAAGAGAGGTTGAGCCCCGAGATGAAATTAAAGGGTTCTTGGCAAGAGTATATTTTTACATGCATGACCGATACAGCATGAATATGTCTCAGCAACAACAACGCTTATTGATGTCCTGGCATAACGCTCATCCGGTTTCAACGTGGGAATTGGAAAGGGACCGCCGTATTTCATTTATAACGGGCCATTCAAATCCATTTGTGACTGGCGAAAAGAATTGGAAGATTGGACAGAAAAGCACAGGAAAAATTGAAATCAATGCCGATAAAGCACCAGTGCTCCAAAAGATAATTAGGGGCAACCGTAACAGTAAAGTTTTTCATTTACCCCATGGCTGTCCATCATATGACAAAGTCAGCCCCAAAAATATTGTCGAATTTGTTTCCGAAACCGAAGCACATGATGCAGGATATAAAAAAGCAGGTAACTGTAATTAGGATAATGCTTGAAATGTTTTCGCTTAAACTATCTGCTTGGAATAGTAAAAATTAGGGCTGTAAACCACATGATGTTAGTCGTCGATCTGGAAGCAACTTGTTGGGAAGATAAGGTGGATGGAACCGATCGCCGGCAGACGGTAGATGATATGGAAGTGATTGAATTTGGTTGTGTCGTCTGTGAAATAAATGGAACGGTTATCGATTCAAGATCTTTTTTTGCACGTCCCAAGTTACATTCTGTTTTAACTGAATTCTGTACGAAGCTAACGTCTATCAAGCAGTCAGATGTTGATAATGCCCCACATTATGTAGATGTCACCAAAACACTAAACGAATGGCTTGGACAATACGAATTATCACAATGGGTGTCATGGGGAAACTATGATAAGAATCAACTTTTAAAAGAGTATGAGAGACATGGCGTATGTCCCAGCTTTCTTGATTTACCTCATGAAAATTTAAAAAAGCGGTGGAGTAAAGGTAAAAAAGCTTTTCGTAACGCAGGCCCTAAAGTTGCCTTGGAATATCATGGCCTGGAATTTGAAGGCAAATATCACCGTGCAATTGATGATGCATTAAATATCGCACGACTCTTACCATTTATTTATAACGAGACCGTGGAAAGATAATTTGTTGCTACAGAAATGGTTTTTTTATTAATTACATTAGTTCACGAAAGTATTGTAAAAATTCAAATAGATTGTTAATTTACGATCGTGTTCCGTAATAACGAGCACGTTTTGCCAGTTGGATGATCCACTGGTTCCTTAGTTTCTGCTGAGCAGGGCGAGGTAACCAATAATTGTGGAGAACTTCATGGCAAAAAACCGACCTTCCCTCCGTGCTCCTCGCACTAAAGCTTTCAAAAAACAACATGGCCGTTGCTACTACTGTGATCTACCCATGTGGATCTCAGATCCAAAGATCTTTTCTCAGCGTTATAAATTAACTTTAAAACAAGCTGAACAGTTCAAATGTACAGGTGAGCACCTCACTGCATTTCACGCCGGAGCGCTTCTAATCAATCCAATATTGTCGCGGCTTGTCATTACTGCAATGCTAAAAGGCACGCTCGTAAAGAGGAACTATCACCCAAGACATACAAAAAGAAAGTGCAGAAGCGCGTGCGAGCAGGAAAATGGAATGCAGGGCTTCTGTTAAGCGCTCACTGATTCCCTGAGAGTTTTTCCTGAATTCTTAAATAGATTTCTTCCCGATTCACTGCCACCTCTCTGGGGGCAGTGATTCCTATTCGAACCTGGCTTTTTTTCCCATAACCAGATACGCCTAACACTTCAATCATGACTCCTTGTCCAATATAAAGTTTTTGGCCAACCTGTCTCTTTAAAATCAACATCCTTGTCTCCTTATTTTTCCGCTATTGCGAGCTTACAAAAATTATTGGCTGATCTCACATGGCTTCATAGAGTCTTTTACAAAATTCTTATTGATCCAATCACAATGGTTCTCTATATTTTCTCTTCTCTGTATTTTCTCTTTTGGCCATAAATTTAATTGAAGGTGATTATGCCTGCTGTAAGTGATGAATTCTGGGACAGGGTTATTATATTGGTCGATATGAACTGCTTCTTCGCCCAGATAGAGCAACAAGATAATCCGTTTTGGCGCAACAGGCCTGTGGCCATTACGAATGGAAAATTAGGTAGCACGATTATCACATCTTCATATGAAGCCCGGGCGTATGGAGTAAAGACGGGCATGCGTCTGAAAGAGGCGAGAGGACTCTGTCCCGAGCTTATCCAGGCTCCGAGCCGACACATCGATATGTGGAAAAATCTACTCAAATTATGCAAGCGCTAGAAAAAGTAACCCCCGACCTTGAAATATATTCCGTCGATGAAGCTTTTCTGGATGTTACCCATTGTCAGAGCCTTTTAGGAAATCCGGAAACCATCGCGAGACTAGTAAAAAAAACCGTGAGCGATGCTTCTGGCCTGACGTGTAGTGTTGGTGTGAGTGGTGACAAAACTACTGCCAAGTTTGCAGCCAAATTGAATAAGCCAGATGGTTTAACTGTTATCAAGCCTTGGGAAGCTGAAGCTA
>NZ_SSXS01000079.1:0-254 GCF_004832235.1 Methylophaga sp. SB9B | reverse complement strand
CTTGGCAGCGGAATACCTGAATTAATCGCATCGTTATCAGCAGCTTGTTCTAACAAATCATCGAGAAAACGACTGACCTGGCGCACATTACGGGATACCTCGGATAAACCTTTTTTACCTCTATCGATTCTTCCAGAACCACCATTGGCAGGAAAATATCGTGTTCATCAAAGCGGAAGAGAGCGGTGGGGTCGTGCATCAGCACATTGGTATCAAGCACAAACAGACGTTTTGTCGCGTCGGGTCGTTTAATC
>NZ_SSXS01000078.1:0-254 GCF_004832235.1 Methylophaga sp. SB9B | reverse complement strand
TCGTACTTCGATAGCAAGCGCAAACCAATCTGTTTCTGCCTGTTGCATGGTGGAATTAATAAGCTCATCCGCCACGCCTTTTTGTTTCATTTCTTGTCTGATTCGCAACTCTCCATATCCCCGGAGACGCGAGAACGAATAAACGCTTCGGCAAAACGTTCGTCATTCTGTAAGCCACTTTGTTGTAGCTTTTCTAAAGCGGCATGAATTTTATCCGTTTCATGACCAGCTTGTTGAAGTTTTTGCTGTAATTC
>NZ_SSXS01000077.1:0-254 GCF_004832235.1 Methylophaga sp. SB9B | reverse complement strand
TCGCATGGTGGCAGAAAACAATGTGCTACGTCAGTTAGACGGTCAGGAAATTGCCGGTGTGAAACTGGTGGATGTCCAGGTCCGGCCGCGCGATCCGTTGATTATCAGTCTTACCATGGTGTCAAAACGCGGTAGATGATGAGGTTATGGATAAAGTTAAACAGGAAATAGAACGACGTTTGCAGCAGCCGGTTGTATTGGAAATTGCTGTCAGGGTGATTCGATAAACAACAGCTCAGACCCAGAGAAACAGG
>NZ_SSXS01000076.1:0-254 GCF_004832235.1 Methylophaga sp. SB9B | reverse complement strand
CACAATCACCACAACGAATACACGGTAACGGTTGTGCTGGCGGGGCCACATCATCAACACCGACCAGAATACAGTTGGCCGTTTTAGTGATCGGTAAATCATCACCAGCCAGACTGTAACCCATCATGGACCACCCTGGATAAACGGTTCGTCCGGTTGACGTCGGGTCTCACAGAATACCAATAAGTCTTTGATTGGCGTGCCAAATAAGGTTTCAAAATTGCCAGCGTGAGGGACGTCTGTACCGGTGACTG
>NZ_SSXS01000075.1:0-254 GCF_004832235.1 Methylophaga sp. SB9B | reverse complement strand
TGGCGCTTCCGGCACTATTCGTACAGTAGCCAGTATCGCAACAGCGCAGAGTTGGAGCGAAAATGGGGTAATCACCACCGAAGCTTTGGATAAAATTATTGCTCATATGATTGAGGCTGGTCATCACATCAATTTCAATTGGAGGGTTTAAGTCCAGAACGAGCTAATGTATTGGCTGGTGGGGTTGCTGTCTTAAAAGCATCATTCGACCGCTTAAAAATTGATCGGATGATTGTGTCAGATGGAGCACTTCG
>NZ_SSXS01000074.1:0-254 GCF_004832235.1 Methylophaga sp. SB9B | reverse complement strand
TCATCACTTCACGCCGGGCTTTCCTGAAATGGCCTGGCCGATGGTGGAGTGGGTATTGGATAACCGTTATGCCCATTTAAAAAATCAGCGTCCTGCGGCCGAACAAATTATTTTTGTGCAGCGAGGAGTGAGTCAGATTTATTACCGGTGATGAATCAAATCGTAAATGATTATCCACAATTGAAATTATCCAGCCTGCCGCATCTGGGTGATCCACCACATATTGAATTTAGTTTGCGTGGTGAAGCTGCTGA
>NZ_SSXS01000073.1:0-254 GCF_004832235.1 Methylophaga sp. SB9B | reverse complement strand
GGATCCAAAGTTCGTTCAATAGCTGCTTCACAACCGCAGGCAATAACCGATGTCGCAAACCCGGTGAACGCTGTAGCAGAATGCATCGCCCATTCAAGATTCTGGGCTGTGATGATGATTCGCGTGCCTTTCATCGGAAAGGCTTCGGCAAAGGTTTTATCAATGCTTACACCATTGAGGATCATAGTCTGCCTCCCTTATGCAGCGGCTGAATGGTTAAGCTACCACGACCATCATCGATGATTTCATCGTTA
>NZ_SSXS01000072.1:0-254 GCF_004832235.1 Methylophaga sp. SB9B | reverse complement strand
GCAGGGTTTCGATAACCAGATTTGGACGAAAACGTTGTACATTCCAATCGGCTTCAGGATTGAGTTGTTGCATATGAGCCAGCGTCGCGGTGGTGAGTAAGTGAAAAGGTGTCACCAGAAAAAACGTCCTGGGATAGAAACAAAGTCCTTTGCTGCTGAAGGCAAGTCATCGAGGATCTCGGGCAAAGGTTCACCCTCTTCCCGATCAAATGTCGCTTTTAGTTCTTCCAGCCAGGTATGGTCATCTTTTTTGT
>NZ_SSXS01000071.1:0-254 GCF_004832235.1 Methylophaga sp. SB9B | reverse complement strand
CGTGCCTACAAATCCTATCGTGGCATGGGCTCTATGGGTGCGATGCAGCAAAAACAAGGTTCCAGTGACCGTTACTTCCAAGAATCCAGCGAAGCCGACAAACTGGTACCGGAAGGTATTGAAGGTCTGTGCCATTTAAAGGCAGCCTGAGCCCGGTTATTCATCAGCTGATGGGCGGCGTTCGTGCTTCCATGGGCTATACCGGAAGCCGTACTATCGAAGAAATGCGTACTAAACCCGAGTTTGTCCGTGTG
>NZ_SSXS01000070.1:0-254 GCF_004832235.1 Methylophaga sp. SB9B | reverse complement strand
TGTTGCCTGCTTCTGATTTAGACCGTTTGGCGAAAATGCCTACCAAAGATCAAGCTATTAGCATGTTCATGGGTACGCTTAAAGCTCCAATCGAAAAATTTGTTCGTACTTTGCAAGCGCCTACCAGAAAATGGTTCGCACTTTTGCGGCCGTTCGCGACGCAAAACAAGCTGCTTAATCCATTTTGGATAAGTAACTTTTATTTAATTCTGTAAGCTTGAAATAGGAAAATATCATGGCTGTATCTAAAGACG
>NZ_SSXS01000006.1:131957-202165 GCF_004832235.1 Methylophaga sp. SB9B | reverse complement strand
CATATCTAATGCAACAAGTGTTGTATCAGCTTGGTTCAGGAAGATTTTGCCATCGCCATAAGACAGACCACGGTTAACGGTATCGCAGCACATGACTGGTACAGTTTCATCGTAGTTTTGTTTTGGCTCATATTTCCAGATGATGGCGCCATCGTTGTTCAGGTCAAGAGCAAAAACGATGTTTGGGAACGCTGTATGAACGTACATAGTGCCGTCCATGACCAAAGCATTACCTTCGTGGCCACGTAAAACACCAGTTGAGAAAGACCAAGCCATTTTCAAATCTTTGACATTGTCTTTAGTAATTTGAGACAGTTCGCTATAACGAGTGTTTGCATAGTTACCTGCAGGCATCACCCAGTTATTAGCATTTTTTTGCATTTCGATGAGTTCATCGGCAGCAACCAGACCTGGTGCTACTAAACCCATCATTGCGATTGATAATGTTTTCAGCTTCATAAAGTTGTCCTCTATAGTTTTTATCGTTCATGACGCCAGCGTCGCTGTTCTTTCATGAGGTTGTGACTTTATTCCGATTTTGCCTGAGAATCATTAGGAACCAATCACTCTGATATCGGGATTTTTTCCCGAACAAGGAAGATCTTCCCGTTATTCCTCAGTTTCGTGCCTATAGAGGGTGAGAAAATTAATGACTTTTTATGACGTTATATTTGATTGCAAGCCGCACTAACTCTACAGATGAGTGAAAACCAAGCTTCTGTTTGAGCATCGTTTGGTAATTCGCGACAGTTTTGTGGCCTAAATTCAGAGTTTCGGCGATATATTCCAGTGGATGACCTTCAGCGAGCAGCCTGAAAACTTCAAATTCTCGTACCGTTAATCGCTGAATCGGGTCCTCTGAACCGGAGACACTTTGCAAGGCAATTCGCTGAGCCATTTCCGAGCTGAGATAACTTTTACCTTCCATAACCTGTCGGATGGCTTTGACAATATCGTCCGCATCGCCAGACTTTGCCAGGTAAGCCGCTGCACCAGCACTCATAGACTGAACTGCCAAGGTGACGTTTTCATGCATGGAAACATGATGACCCGAGCCTTGTTATAACGAACCAAAATACGCCGCAACGCTTCAAGACCACCAATACCCGGCATGCTCATATCCATGATGAGAATATCGGGATCAAGTTCTGTGTACATTTGATAAGCCTGCTCACCACTAATGGCTTCGCCGACAATATGCATATCATCATTTCGTTCAAGCATTCGTGCTAAGCCAGATCTGACCACTTCATGATCATCAGCCAATAAAATTCTTATTTCATTTTTCATTCAGCAACACCTTGGGTAGGAAAGCTCGCAGATAACGCGACTCCTTTGCCAGGTCCAGTAGCTATATCAAAACTACCTGACAACGCTTCTACTCGCTCTCGCATTCCAGTTAAACCATAACCATTATTTGAAAGTTCGGGATGATAACCGTTTCCGTTATCATTTACACTTATATATACAGAGTCGTGATTGCATTGCAAATTCACATCGACTTGAACATTTTCTGCACCAGCATGCCGACTGATATTCGTCAGGCACTCTTGAACAATTCGATAAAGTGTTAACTGCCGCGTTTCATCCAGCTGATTGAAGTCCCCCTCTATTAATAGAGTGGCGTGATGATGAGGATGACGAATGACCCAATCATTAAATAATTCTGTCACTGCTCCTTTTACGCCTAATTCGGTTAACTCGGGTGGACGCAAGCGCTGCAACATAGAGCGGACAATAGTAGTCATGCGGCTATGCACTGAATCAATTGCCGCCGCGCTGGTTTTGGCTTCATCAAGAGAGGCAGAATGTTTTATGTTGTTTAAATCAAATTGTATTGCAGTTAAATGTTGGCCAATCTCATCATGTAATTCAGCCGATAAGCGCTTACGTTCGGATTCCTGAATGGTCATTAACTGCTGATTCAGCACATCAACCTTTTGATCGGTATCTACATAGCGTTGTTTTAACAGTTTGAGTTGCTTATTTACTGCCAGTAATTGGTTTAATCTTAACAAAGCAAACGGAGAGCGTGAGGGTTGTGTGTGCTGATTTTTCTTTGGCAACATGTCTGTTACCGGCCACAGAATCAGTGAGGCAATTATGGCAATAATCAAACTACCTATAAAAAAAGTCAAAATCAGCGGCATCAATGATTTTTTAATATAGGCATGAATATCGTTCCATTCAGCACGAAAATTGGGACTTATCACAATATCCCCTTTGTGCTGCCCAGCAATGATAATCGGGGTGATGATGACTTCAGTATGGCCTAAGTATGTTTTCAGACGTTTTTCCAACCAAAGGGGCAGACCTGTAGGAAGATTAGCGGTGGTGGGATGGTTCGAATCAAGTAACACACCATTGTTTGCAATCAGCTCAATATCGACGTGTGAGATATCGTGGAGATCTTTGAGGTGAAACAGTGATGACCATTCAGAAAGTGATAAATCTTGTTGAGATAATGCCATTTCTACCCGGGCGATTTGTGCTTCGATGACATAATTCGCCACTTCTGTCGAAACATCCAGTTCATGATCAACTCGAAGACGAATATCATCAAGTGTACTTTTAACACCAAGGCCACACATGATGATAAATACCATCACGATGATCAGATTGACTTGGAGTATCAAATTCACCTGTTAAAGATCCTTACACCAACGCTACATAAAACAGAAAATGAACAAGATTATAGTATGTGCGTAAGGATCTGCAGCTTTAAGCACATTAAGAATGTGAGCTAGCCACCATAAAAACTGGTTGCTGATTACAAATCAGGAAAGCAAGACGTTCGCTTCAGAGCGTTTTTTGCTAGACGTAGTGCGGCATCAAATACAGCTATATCAAGCTTCCAGCAAACCACTGCGAATTGCTAAACGAGCTAATTCTGCTGAATTTGATACGTTGAGCTTTTGTTTAATATTGGTATGGTGTGTTCCAACTGTTTTTGGACTTAAATTCAAAATATCCGCAATTTCGTTCACTGTTTTACCCTCAGCCAGCAGTCTGAATACTTCAAACTCACGCTGACTTAGCACATCAAGCGGATTCTCTGAGCCGGTTAATTTCTGCATGGCAAGTTGCTGAGCAATTTCAGGAGCGATACAGGTGCGTCCCTGTGAAACCATTTCAACAGCTTTCAACATGGCTTCTGGTGCACTTCGTTTGGGAATAAAACCCAAAGCTCCCGCCTGCATTGCACGGGTGGTAAAGACACTATCTTCATGAACACTTAATACTAAAATTTTCGCTGTCGGTTCACGAGCAATAATTCGCTCTATAGCTCCGACACCACCAATGCCCGGCATGGAAATATCCATCACCACGACATTTGGATGATACTTTGCAAAATCCTGCACCGCCTGTTCGCCCGATCCGGCTTCAGCCACTACCTGAAATTTTTCACCATCTTCCAGTAAGCGACGAAAGCCGGCGCGAACCAATTCATGATCATCAACCAGTAATACCGTTATTTTATTTAGACTCATGGTGAACATTTACCCCCAATGGTATGGTGATGGTCAGATTGACACCGGCGCCCAACTGACTTTGTAGATCAAATTTTCCTCCTAGACTTTGCGCTCTTTCACGCATGCCTAGCAAACCAAAATCCACATCCGAGTGAAAATCGTTAACGACCATGCCTTTGCCGTCGTCTCGAATATTGATGGTTAACTGTTCCGTCGCTTCGTTTTTATCCCGTATCACGCTAACCATAATATTTTCAGCATCTGAGTGTCGAACCGCATTGGTTAATGCTTCCTGTACCACACGAAACACCGTCATATTAGTGGATTCATCAAAGCCATTTAACTGGCCATCAGTAATCAAATTAA
The DNA here is from genome assembly GCF_004832235.1 of Methylophaga sp. SB9B. Classification (NCBI taxonomy): domain Bacteria; kingdom Pseudomonadati; phylum Pseudomonadota; class Gammaproteobacteria; order Thiotrichales; family Piscirickettsiaceae; genus Methylophaga; species Methylophaga sp. SB9B. The sequence goes on along the minus strand of NZ_SSXS01000006.1, from coordinate 198,326 downwards.
AGTGAATGTCAGGCTGACGTTGCTGCCACTTGCTGATGCTTTCTTCCAAGGTAGCCATTAATCCTAAATCGTCTAATGGACTAGGGCGTAGACGGGTAATCATATTGTGCACAACATCATAAATATGGCTGGCGGTATCGATGATCGCCTGAGCGCTTTGGAAAATTTTATTATCGGTAGTTTCTGAACGATTACGGATTAACACCGCATCGGTTTTAATCGCTGTTAAGCACTGCCCTAATTCATCGTGTAACTCACGAGCCAGGTGACGGCGTTCTGCTTCTTGAACCTGATTCATGTGATTGGTTAACAAGCGAGTTTCATAGAGTTGAGCACGAGCTTTTTCGGCTTGTTTATGTTCAGTGATATCACGCAAAGTACAAATCATACCGGCAACACAGCCATCATTTTCCGTTAGCGGAACAGTTGAGATTAATAAAGAAAGTAATTCGTCATTACTGCGTTTGAGCGTAGTTTCTAGATTTTCAACTGATTCAAAACCATTTAATACTGAAATAATGCTGTTTCGGTCTTGTTGAAATGGCATCGAGGCAAGAGACTCACCTAATAAATTCGGTATATCGGCAAATAATCGTTCTGCTGCTGCATTACAGAAAGTAATGTAACCAGCATGGTCTAAGGAAAGGATGGCATCTCCGGATTGCTTGACTAACATCGCCAGGCGGCGGTTTTCGGTTGAGCTTTGCTCCAAAGCATCACCAACCCGGTTGAAACTCTGACTGATTTGGTCCATTTCTTTCAATGAAAAACGTGGCAGCCGCATGTGCAGATCACCACGCTCAAATCCGGCTAGAGCATCCAGCAAACGTTGCAATGGTCTAATGACCCAGCCGACTCCCCAATAAATTAGGAAAGCTACTATCACAAAGATAATCATACCAAGCGCCATAATGGCGCGGACATCTTGCCAACGCTCACTGATTTCCATTAGTGGCGCAGGATAAATCACCATATGACCAGAGCCGAAACGCTTTGATAGAGGTGAGACATCGGGGAACAATAATTTTACAAACCATACAGGTGGTTGAACTGCTAACTCCCTGTCCGGCATACCCTCAAACATCAAGCCTTGCCGATCAAACAGGAGAATATGCAAACTGCGGATCTCACTTAATGCACGAACCAATTCATGCATGTGTTCACTGACGCTGGTATCTCTAGCCAGCGCACCGCCCGCCAGCGTAACGGTAATAATATGTGCTGTCGCATCCATGGTGGAAATGACTTCGGCTTCAACAGAACGTTTAGCATTGGTTATCAGAATTACCGCACTACCCAACATTGATAGCAACAGCAATAGAGCAAAAATAAATTAGCGCGAAGTTTCAGACTCATACGACGGTGGTTTCCGCAGTTCCCTTAGCCCCAACATTATCCACCCAACGTAAGCGTATGACATCCCCTGCTTCACCACCGATCAACTGAAACGCAAAATATGGATTACGCGAAGTCGCTGTCCCACATTTGATGGTTAAGACTTCATCTTCGTTGCGCCAACAGCGAATATCCTGAATGAACTCTGCCGGGATCAGTTCATCTTGCTCATTCTTGCCACGGCCTGTGTGCATGGGATGCGCGAGTAAAATTCTCACTACAGTATTGCCATCCTGCAGTTTGGCCCGAATTCTGTCTCTGGATTTTATGGCCATCAGGCACACCCGCCAATATCAATTTCAACATAACGACTGGTTCGGTAAAGCTTATCGTCCGCTTTGACCATGGCAATGACTTCTGAATCTTCGGCAACTTTGAGCATTGTTTTAAATGGAAAACTCATCGCAGATGTTGGTTCAAGCGCCATGGCTAGAGGAAATGGGTTTTTTTCAACTAAAAAAGCCACACGTTGAATATTTTGTAAGCTGCTGCTGATTTCAACCGGCACTGTCGCCCCGTTCACAGCATAAGTCGGTGGTGATCCAATAGTAAATTGAATCGCCTCATCATTGACCTCTTCAGCTTCTCCAAGGAACGTTAAAATAGCATCTTCTAGGGTTTCGGCATTGAAGGCATCTTGTGGCCAATGTGCTAGCAGCACCCGAGGAATCGTCAAACCACTCGCGGCAACTAAAGCCAATGTCGAAGCAGATATGGATTGTTTAATTAACTTACGACGCTTTTCGTCAAATTTTTCGGTCATCGCACTTGTTCCATCATCGCCAAATCCATTTCAATCTGCCGTAACCTTGAACTGATTTTAGAGAGTTCAAATTCATCGCCACGAGCATAATCTGCAGCAATACGTAATTGATCAGCGGCTTGCATTAATCTTCCTGAGCTGTGGTAATGCTCGGCCAGCCAGACATGCGACTGACTTTTCTGCCCCATATCACCGTAAGCTTGGGCCAACAACCTATACAAAGTTGCAGACGACTCACCAATATCTAACTGGCGTTGCAAAATGGGAATCGCTCTTTGTGGTTGATTTGCTCTTAACAATGCCTGCACCTGTTTGATAGATAGAGCCCAATCATCAGGATAAACCCTTTGAAAATCATTGTAGATAGCCAGTGCTGCATCCATTCTTCCCAAGGCAATTTCAATATCAGCCAACGCCAGATGATAGCTCAACCGATTATCATCTAAATCAATTAAGCCATTAACTAAATCGCGAGCCTGCGTCAGATTACCGTTTTTTAATAACGCCAAAGCATAACCATAACGTGTAATAGATTGATCTTCTGACGGTGTTTCTTTCAATTTATCTTCGTAGGTTTTTATCAACTCACGCATATTGGTTGATGACATCACGCGTAACTTTTCACGCATCAGATAAAACTGTTCAACATCTCTCAGTTGAGGGCGAGGTTCATAATTTGCAGCGCGGCCTCTGGCATCTGCAATACGAGACACTGTAATCGGGTGAGTTCGGAGAAATTCAGGTATTTGGCTGCCACCATAAAAGCGGCCAGCAACTTGTAGGCGTTCAAAAAAGCGTGGCATTGCATGTGGATCAAACCCGGCATTTACTAAGGTTTGCATGCCCAGATTATCGGCTTCAGCTTCATGCGCTCGACTATAATCCAGTTGCATCTGCACATTCCCAGCCTGTACAGCCATGATTGCCGCAGAACCAACACTTGGATCGGCCACACCCAACAAGGCCGCCGCAATCATTGCAGCTGTCATTGGCACACTCATGCGTTTGGAGCGCTCAAAGTTACGCAAAATATGTCGCTGGGTAACGTGGGCTATCTCATGCGCCAGAACCGACGCTAATTCAGCTTCTTCTTCACTGGTTAACATCAAACCAGTATTAATCCCGATAAATCCGCCTGGAGCGCAAACGCGTTCACCGAGGTGTCTGGCACGACAAAAAAAGTAAATGGACGACCCGGATCATCGCTGTTCGCCACCAATCTATTTCCAAGCGAGCGTATGTAGCTATTAACTTCCGGATCCTCAACCAGTGTGACAGTTTGTTGTAGCCGCCAGTAAAAGGATTGACCGACCTGATACTCTTCAATAGGCGATACTAATGCACCGGCACTATCGCCCATCTCAGGTAGCGCAATGTCTAAATTAGCCTGGGCTGTATTCGCGCAGCTAAATAAAAAAATAAATGTAGCGATCAAATTTTTCATAACGCCTATAGACCTTGGCTTATTAAGGCCGGTTCCGCAAAGACAAAAACGCCACTTGCGTTTATTATGTAAACGCATATGTTAAAGGAAATCAGTATGTCAGATTTTGATACAGAAATTGATACCTCGGGCTTAAACTGTCCGCTTCCAGTGCTCAAAGCTCGCAAAATGCTTAATGAAATGACCTCTGCGCAGCGACTTCGACTCATCTGTACCGATAAAGGTGCGCTAAAAGATATTCCGGCTTTTTGCAAAATGACTGGCAATCCGCTGTTAAGCAGCGAAGAAACTGACGGAAAGCTGTATTTCATCATTGAAAAAGGGGCATAAAGCATGGCTAAGAAACTCGCCATCATCGCCAGTAAAGGCACGTTGGACGGCGCTTATCCTCCATTTTTGCTGGCGTCAACTGCCGCAGCATTAGGTTTTGAAGCGAAAATATTTTTTACCTTTTATGGTTTGCAGTTACTGAAAAACGATTTATCACTCAAAGTATCGCCTTTGGGTAACCCAGCCATGCCGATGCCGGTTCCAGTGCCCAGCATCGTACAGATTATTCCTGGTCTTGAAGCTTTTGCCACCTGGATGATGCAACGCAAGCTCAAAAAGAAGGGCGTCGCCAGCGTCGCTGAATTACGTGAAATCTGCCTGGAATCTGGCGTTGAATTAATTGCCTGTCAAATGACAGTGGATTTATTCGATTTTAAAAACTCGGATTTCATCGATGGCATAAGTCATGGTGGAGCAGCTACCTTTCTGGAATTTGCCAGTGAAGCCGACATCACACTATATATATAGATACTTTATTCTTTAAAATTAAGAACGGGAAGCAGCTTTATGCAATTTGTCTGGAAAACTTTTCTAAAAGGTTTGGCAACGGTACTCCCGGTCACACTAACGTTGTATTTGATTTATTGGTTGGCCGTCTCCGCGGAACAAGCCTTGCGTCCCATGATGATTGCTATTTTGCCCTATGATTTTTACTGGCCAGGGCTGGGTTTATTAGCTGCTATTGGCTTAATTTTTGTTATCGGCATCGCCGTAAATGCCTGGTTGGTAAAACGTCTGTTCGATATCGGTGAATCCATATTAGATCGCATACCGCTGGTCAAATCGATTCATGGTGCATTGCGCGATTTCACCAAATTCTTCTCTCGTGAGAAGCAACAGGACAATCTGAATCATGCCGTGGCGGTTACTATTGGTGGCGTGCAATTTATTGGCTTTCTGGTGAAAGACGATGTCAGTCATTTGCTCGAAATGACCCAGGATGAAGAAGAGGAAAATGATCTGGTAGCGGTTTATCTGCCGCTGAGTTATCAGATTGGTGGCTACACCATCTGTCTGCCACGCGAACAAGTCAGATCATTAAAAATGTCTAACGAAGACACTATGCGATGGATTTTGACGGCAGGCTTGTCAGATAGCGAGACAGAATCGCACCAATCAAAAATAATTCTTCAGAAATAAGCCTTATCAAACTGTTAACTGACAAAGGAATGTCTTTGCTCTATCAACGTTACCTTCCCTACGTCGTTTTGGGATTATTATTTTTACCTGGGTTCAGTCTGGCTGAACCCGCTAAAAAAAACTGTGATTCGTTATTTTGCTACAGCAGCAAAGATGATTTCTTTCAATTTGAAAGCGGCACCCGCTTGCAGTTGGATCGGGGAGTTTTTATTAACGATAGTCGCACCGATTTTGATAACGAATGGAATGTTCGACGTGCTCGACTCTCCAGCAGTGCTCAAATCGGAGAGCATCTTTCTATCGATTTTACTTATGACTTTGCCAGGGATGATCGTTCAGCGATTCGTAATGCGTTTATCCGCTATACCAGCGCCAACAACACCCGCTTTACTGTAGGTCATTTTAAAGAACCGTTTGGCATGGAGCGGCTGACAAGTGTGCAGGATTTGGCTTTTCTCGAACGCTCGCTAGTCAGTCTGTTGACACCACCCAGATCATTAGGGGTTGAGCTTCACAAACACACACACCATTGGACAGCAGCGGCTGGCATGTTCACAACAGGCACTGAAAGCAGTAGCAACGATACAAAATTTGGCACCTCAGCCCGCGTTACATTCGCCCCACAAAGCGATGCTGGCAGAATAGTTCATTTCGGTTTAGGTATTGCGCATCGAAATACCGATAGCCAACAAGAAGTTCGTTTTCGCCAACGCCCTGAAACGAGAAATACCGATATTCGATTAATCGACACGCGAACCTTTATTGCCGATAGCTACACCTATTTAGGAATAGAATCTGCTATCGCCAGAGGTCCGTGGGCGCTGCAAGCTGAATATATTTACAGTCATGTTGGCAAAGCCCGAATCAATGAAACTGACTCCGGCGAAAATATTCATTTTAGTGGCTGGCATATTGATTTAACCTGGATTGCCAGCGGTGAACCACAACCATACAACCATGAAAAAGGTACTTTTGGACGGTTAAGACCGGCCCATTCTGTCCAACATGGTGGCTGGGGTGCTTGGCGATTAGGCATGCGATTAAGCGAGTTGGATTTAACTAATCACCCAATTACTGGTGGACGTCAACAAAACCTGACTACAGGGCTCACTTGGGTATTAAACCGAAATATCAGTCTTAGCAGCGAATATGTAAAGGTTCTGAAAGTTGATGGCGGAGAATTCACCAACGCCTCCCCCGCTATTTTCCAATCACGACTGCAAATAATTTATTAATATTTTTGGTGTCCCCGATGCGATTCGAACGCATGACCTTCCCCTTAGGAGGGGGACGCTCTATCCATCTGAGCTACAGGGACATCGGCGGTGATTATAGCAGTCAGGGTCGTGGCTATGAACTATGAGGTCCGTTTGGGATGAATCATACGTTAACGACGTATTGGGTTTAAGGCTTAACTTCAGTTTTTAATCAAGGAAAATACTGATTCCTGTCGAGCAATATCCGCTACAGAACCTGCAGCGAGATGCCTATTATGTGAATCGTACCAAGCAGCATTTTTCTCACTCAGGAGTTACGATCATGTGGACTAAACCAGAATACTCAGATATGCGTTTCGGCTTTGAAGTTACTATGTACATCTGTAACCGTTAAACGAAACTGCTTTAACAAAGAGGCCCCTGCAAAGGGGCTTTTTTGTGTCTTAAGTTTGCTGAGGTTTTGCTATTGCAGAAAGCCTATACTGCATCTTTAGAATATTTACTAAACACCGATTCTGAATTTATTAAGCACTGGAGAACCACTATGTCACGCCTTCCACAATGTCGTATTGAACAAGTTGGTCCAACGCTTTTTATCATTCACTCAGAGATTGATGGAGTGCAACAAGCGGTTGATAAAAAGTTTGAGAGTCACCAACAGGCGCTTGACTATATTTTGGCTCAAGGCTGGCAGGTGCAACGTGAAAGACCAACCGACTCCATGATCATTGCTTCAAGATTTTTAAAACCTTGATAAAGCAAAAAATCACTGATTAGCGATTGCTGCCGTTCTTAACATACCAATCATCGCTGACGAAGCGCCAATGTGGTCCGCAATAAAAATCTGCACATCCGGGAATTTAGGTCTTACCACATCAATATCATGTGGAATATCTTCGGTGACATGACGCCCGGAGTTTAGAAAGTATGGCAATACCGTAATGTGCGTCGCACCGTCATTCACACAATTTTCAATTCCATCGGCAATTAAGATGTCTGCAAGTTCTAGAAAGGCAGCTTGCACAATGTCGTAGTGCTCAGCACATTCTGATTTAAGTTTGTCGGCAAGTTCGATGACTTCATCATTTGAACGTTGGCGGCGACTGCCATGGGCAATTAGTAATAAAGCTTTCATGGATAATATGATCCTATTGAACACGTGAATTACACGTGAACAGATTATTCAGGTCTTCTGAGATTTCGATTCAAAATCATTTTTGCTAACAAAATTTATTTACCTCGATTCAAACCAAAGAGGTTATTAAGTATTTGTTCACAACTCAAATGGGATGGACAGCCATCAACAGTGTCAGCATAATGCGGTGATAAAAAGCATTCGTATTTAAACAAAATAACTGACACAGATTCAAGGGAAAGACTTCTGTTAATTAAACTGCCAATGCAGGGATGTAACGGAAGGGCAAGTTAATGAGGATCATGTCTTGGTAAACCAATATGGTCGTCCTGACAACTTAAAACCTTATGAATCGGCAAGGAGATTGAGCATTCTTAAGAAGACCAAAGAGGTGTTGATCGTCGATGATCAATCTACCGGCAGAACTATTTTGGAAAAAATAGTCTTGCAAATTGGCGAAAATATTCATGTTACGGCGCTAAGTAATTCTGCCGATGCCCTTGAGTGGCTGAATCAGCATGAGGCTGATTTGATTATAACGGATTACCGTATGCCAGAAATTGATGGCATCGAGTTTATCCGGCGCGTTCGTCAAAACCCCGATTTTCAAAGTGTTCCTATTATGATGATCACGGTGGTCAGTGAAAAAGCCGTGCGTTACGAAGCACTAGATGCTGGAGCCACTGCATTTCTGATACGTCCCATAGATCAAATAGAATGTCGCACCAGCTGTCGTAACCTGCTGCAAATGCATGAACAGCATCTCATCATTGAAGATCGCGCTAAATGGCTGGCCCGCCAGGTCGAAATCGCGACCGAACAAATCATCTTAAGAGAAAAAGAAACTATCATTCGTTTGGCCAAAGCTGGTGAATACCGTGATGAAGGCACCGGGAATCATGTTATCCGTATGGCGAAATATTCTCGTTTTATTGCTGAAGCGTTGGGTGATTTCGATGAACAGCAGTGTGAAGATCTCGAATATGCCGCCCCCATGCATGATATTGGCAAAATCGGTATTCCTGACCGGATCTTATTGAAACCTGGAAAACTGGATCCCGATGAATGGGAAATCATGAAAACTCATACCACCATCGGTCACGAAATTCTCTCTGACAGTCAATCCAAATACATGCACATTGGAGCTGTGATCGCACTGCATCATCACGAACGTTATGATGGAAAAGGTTATCCGAATCAGTTGCAGGGAGAGGAAATCCCACTGATTGCCAGAGTCGTGGCAGTGGCTGATATTTATGATGCTTTAGTCACCGAAAGACCCTATAAAAAGCCTTGGTCCAATGAAGATGCCTGCCAATATATCAAACAAAGTGCCGGAACACAGTTAGATCCGCGCTGTGTAAAAGCTTTTTTTGATCGGATTGATGCCATTCAACAAATTCAAGCTGAATATGCTGACTAGCCTTGCCCGGATACTATGAACAAAAATCTCGTCCAACCTCAAGGTGAAAAATTGCTTTCGCGACTGTTCGCCAAAATGCCAAAAACCGGAGATACCGAACCTGAACAGGCGATAAAAATCCGCCTGACATTGGGTATTGCCCTGTTAATTTATTTTTGTCTGCCATGGGGAGTTGAAAGAACCTTTGTCGAAAACCTCATCAGTTTTCCAAGCCTGATTACACTTGCTTACTATTCACTGGCATTAGTAATTGCAACGGCTTTGGTTCTCAATCCCAAGCCGTCCCCTATCCGCAGAGTGTGTGGCATTCTGCTGGACCTCACTGCACTTTCTATTGTCATGTTGATTGCCGGAGAACAAAGTGTCTTTTTGTTTGTTTTGTATCTATGGGTCATTCTAGGCAACGGCTTTCGCTTTGGGGTGAATTACCTTTATATCTCCTTAATCGTTGGCCTTATCGGCTTTACCATCGCCATTCTAAATGGTGAATATTGGCAGCATCCTCAACATGAACCATTTGGTTACAGCCTGTTATTTTTATTGCTGATCATTCCGTTGTATTCGGCTTTTCTGATTAAAAAACTGCATGTCGCTATCGCGTTATCAAAACAGGCCAATGAAGCAAAAAGTCGTTTTCTGGCTAATATGTCACATGAACTGCGCACACCATTAAACGGCGTTATCGGCATTGCCGATTTAATGGCTGAAACCCAGCTCAATAAGCAACAACATGACTTTGTTAAAATCATGAAAACTTCAGCTCATACTTTGCTGAGTCTGATTGAAAATGTGTTGGATATTGCCAAAATTGAAGCTGGCAAGATTTTAATCAGTGATAAACCTTTCGATTTACATCAATTACTGAATAGCATCATTGGCATGCAAAAGCCGATGGCGAATGCCAAAGGATTACATCTAAATTGCTATATCGACCCTGCTCTCCCCTTCTCCATCAATGGCGATTTACAACATCTCCGTCAGGTGCTGATCAATCTTATCGGTAACAGTATTAAATTTACCGACAACGGAGCCGTTAAACTCTCGGTGCAACCCAGCAATCACAAATCGAACCAACAATTGTGGATCCGCTTTGAAGTCAGTGATACCGGGATTGGCATTCCACCAGAAGCGTTGCAACGCGTCTTCGATGACTTCACTCAGATTTCACCTGATACACTGAATAAAGGTGGAACAGGCTTAGGCACCACGATTGCCAAGGAATTGGTTGAACTGATGGGCGGTGAGATTGGTGTGACCAGCGAACTGGGAGAAGGCACCCTGTTCTGGTTTGAACTGCCATTCACGGCCAATGAGACAATTGACTTAACTTTATCCGAGAGCCCTATGCTGATCTTAAGCACCACTTCACTGCATGATCTTATTAAACCTATCATCAATGGTTGGTCAGTGAATTATCAACATGTCGACACTACTGCCAAAGCCTTTTCAGCTTTAATTCGGGCAGCAGAAAGTCAAACACCTTACCAGACGGTTATGTTGGACCAAGATTGCATGCATGACATTGATCCGATCCAGTTTGCCAATATGATTCATGGTGAACCATTATTGGCCAATACCGCACTGATTTTGTTGAATCCATCAGATTTAAGTAAGCAGGATCCAAGATTACGTCATCATTTCATTTCAATTGTGCATGATGTTCAGGTGAAACCTGTTCTGTTTAATGCGATCCATGCGGCGCAAAGTAATCATGCCATTCAGGATGAAAAAGTCATTACCCTGGCTCAGCATTACGCCGCACAATCTTACGCTAAAGCATTAAATATACTGATTGCCGAAGATAATCTGGTGAACCAACAAGTTCTCGAAGGCATTCTGCGTCATGCCGGTCATTCAGTATTACTCGCCAGCAGTGGCGAGCAGGCATTGGATATTTTGAGTCAACAAATTGACAGTATTGAAATGCTGATTCTGGATATGAACATGCCGGATTATAGTGGTCCCGAAGTTATCCGAGCCATGCGTTATATGGATACCGGACACGATATCCCGATTATTATTTTAACGGCCGATGCCACGCCACAGGCCAAACAACGTTGTCTGGAAGCCGGAGCAAATGAGTTTCTCACTAAGCCAATTGATTCGCGTTCATTGCTGGAATCTATTGCCCGCCTGGCACTCAATAATCAGGACCAAGCCAAAACTCGCAAACCCGCACACCAATCTTCGGTTTCAACCCAGCAGTGGTGTGATCCGCAGATTCTAATTGAGCTATCTCAGCTGGGAGGCGGTGAAACTTTCTTAAAGCAGTTGTTTAATGGTTATAAAGAAGATGGCACTAAACATATTAAATTGATCCACCAAGCAGCACATGATGATTACCTGACTTATCGCGAAAGCTTACATGCGTTAAAAGGGTCTTCATCTGAACTAGGCGCCAATAACGTTGCCGAACTCTGCCGTCAGGGTGAATCGTATAAACCTTTTGATATCGGCTCTGTTCAGGTATTACGTCTTACTGAAAAGCTGGAACACGCTTTTTATCAAACTCTTGCCGAATTAGAGACAGCCCTTAAAGGTCAAGGGCGTTCAATAAAAGCCGACGACAGATAGCAAGCCGCTATGCTTCGCTATTCGATTTCGCAGTTTGACGACTAACGAGTCGTGTCATCATGCGAATATCTTTACTGGTCAACTTTAAAGCTGCATCAGCCCAGATATTGGCAATAGCCACCAGCTCTTCATAAGTCACTGTATTACACAGATCTTTAATGCGAGACATGGCTTTATAACTGTTTGGCGATTTTTTAGCTGCTTTGATGTATTTATACAAAGCCAGCTCGCCCTCACCTTTCTCGGCCAGAATATCGATAGCGCCCATTTCATAAAGCTCTTCAGCAGTATAAAGCGCGCCCGACAAAATCATTTTCTCTGCATTGGCAGCGCCGACTTTTCGAGATAACAAAGTGTAAGCGCCCATTCCCGGAAACAGATTAAACAATACTTCCGGTAAGCCCAGCTTCACACCGCGTTCAGCAATAATAATATTGCTGGATAAGGCGGCTTCAAACCCACCGCCCAATGCATCACCCTGAATCAGACTGACTGTCGTCAGATCACAATTAAAGTGGAACATGTTGTCATAAAGAATATCAATGCAGTGGATGGCATAACCTAATAAGGTTTCACGGTCGCCTTTTTCAATCAGCGAGGTAAACAGATTTAAATCACCACCAAGATTAAACACCCCGTCAACACTCGAACCAACCACCAAATAATCATATTTTTCCTGATTGGTCAGTTGCATCTCAGCCTTAACATTGGCCAGATAATCCGATAACTCGTTTAATAAGGTGGGGGTAAAACAAGGCCTAGGAGCAGCATCCATCATAAACCAACCGATTTTATACGTTGGATCGTAATAGGTATTCAGATGTTGATATTGCTTTGCCTGATTCTGGTCAAGACCAGCTTCGTTCTCGTCTCTGAGTTTCACAACAGCGTTCATCATTTTCTCCTTAAAAGGGCTTGGGCTGCCAATCAACAAGTGACTGAAATTTGTCACTAAACTGGATTCTTTTAAGGTTTAGCACGAACTGTGCCGTTAATATCAAACGTGAAATCAGATGGTTAGATTGTTTTCATCAATGTTTTTAAATGCGCCACACTGGCTTTGGCATTTCCAGCCAAATTGTAGCCACCTTCCAGTACCGAAATCAGCTTGCCATCACAATGTTGCTTCGCTAATCGCAACATAATTTCTGTCAGCTGAATAAAACCCTGGTCGGTGATTTTGTGACATCCCAACAGATCGTCCTGACGACTGTCAAAACCAGCCGAAATAAGGATTAAATCGGGTTTAAATTCGGCTACAGCGGGAATAAGTATGTCTTCAAACGCGGCCACAATTTCATTGTCACCACTACCACAGGGCAAATGCACATTGATATTGAATCCTCTTCCGGCCCCGGTTCCTGTTTTATCGGGGGAGCCCGTTCCAGGGTAAGCATCTGCATCATGAGTGGAGAAAAACAACACGGAAGGATCGTGGTAAAAAGCCCATTCGGTACCATTGCCGTGATGATAATCCCAATCAACAATCAAAATTCGCTTTAATTTATAGCGTTTCTGGGCATAACGAGCAGCGATTGCAACATGATTGTAATAGCAAAACCCCTCTTCTTTTCCAGTATTAGTTGCGTGATGACCGGGCGGCCGGGAAGCACAGAATGCGTTATCCAATAAGCCTTTACACACAGCATCTACTGCAACTAATACGCCACCAGTTGCCAGCATCGCTGCCTGATGCGCCCTAGGATCGTGACGCTTTATTGACGCAATATGTGTAGCGGAATGTACCAGCAATAATTCCGATTCAATATTTTTTTTGGGTTTAAGCAAGGTCACTTTAGACATCAGATCACTGACATCCAACTCATCGCGAAGTCGTTCATATCGGGCTGGAGATTCAGGATGTTCAGGCATTATGTGATGTTCGGCAAATCCCGGATCAATAACCAGACCAGTCAATGCCGTTGGGCTGGCTGCCGAGGTTTTGGTACTGACGGCACTCAATAAACCAAACTTCAATAAATCTCTGCGTTGCATTTCCATTTCCTAGCTGGCTTTACTACTTCAGTCATCAATTCGAAATGACAAGTTTCACCATACACCTAGTTTATGACTAAATTCAAAAAGTCAGCTAGCCCCTCTCAATATTCTGACGATTGAAAAATCTATATGGTATTTCTCAGACTTAATGCATCAGGATACGGCTGTAGGTAGGCCTGTTTGGCAATATAAGGATCCGGATAATTATTGAAATGATGCTTTAACAAGGTGATCGGCACAATCAGTGGTAATTCTGCCGTGCGGTAGCGGTCAATAATGTCAGCCAGTTCCTGCTTTTCAGCACTGGAAAGCTTTTTCTTCAAATACCCCTGTATATGCATCAAAACATTGGTATGGGTTTTACGCGAAGCTATTTTGCTTAAAACCATCATTAGAGAGCTGAAATAACGTTCTCCCAATGCTTCAATATCATGATTCCCAGCATCCGCCAACATTCGACCAAGCTCGGCATAATACACTGGAGAATGTGCCATCAATAAATATTTATAACGGGTATGAAAGTTAATCAGTTTGTGGTGCGTCAGACCAGCATTTAGAAGTTGCTGCCAGTCGAAATAAGCAAATACGCGACTGATAAAATTCTCACGCAACAGTGGATCATTCAATCTGCCGGACTCTTCCATCGGCATCAATGGATGTGCCTTTTTTAAAACATCGGCATAAATGCCTCTCCCCGGCTCGGCTGCTGGATAACCATTCTTCTGATAAATCTTTACTCGGAATAAACCACAACTCGGTGAGTCTTTCATAAAGATATAGCCACATAAACCTTTGTGTTCACGGGCTTTCTGTTGACCAAAAGCAGTTAACTCTGCCGTGTAATCCAATTGATAGTCATGTACCGCAACGGCATGGGGCGCTTGCACATCACCTACTAATCGAATGGGTTTACGAGGAATGCCCATTCCGATACCGACTTCAGGACACTCGGGAACAAACTCAAAAAAACGCGACAAACTATCGGTGCAAAGGCGCAGATGTTTATGTCCGCCATCAAACCGTACATTTTCACCCAATAAACAACTACTGATTCCGACTTTAATTCGCATCAAATGCTCGTTAAACCATTAATAAATGGTTTTATCCTTAATGTTAGTAAACTTTGCCAGCTGTTATGACTCTATACAAGCAATAATCATAACTTTACTGAGGGAATTATCATGGCTGCTTATTTAATAACCGGTGCATCAGGACTCATCGGCCAAGCGCTGTGTCAAAGATTACTCAATAATGGCGAAACAGTTTTTGCGTTAAGTCGTAATTGTCAAAAAACCCAAAAAATTCTTGGCCCTCAAGTACACTGCGCTGAATCTGTCGCAGCGTTACCTGTAGATGATCATATCGATATTGTCATCAATCTGGCTGGCGCACCCATTGTTGATAAACGCTGGACTGACCAACGGAAACAACTCCTTCTAGAAAGTAGGGTGACCTATACGCAGGATTTGATTCAGCAACTTTCTAAACGCTCCAGCCTGCCCCATAGCTTTATCAGCGGCTCAGCAGTTGGCTGGTATGGTAATCAAGGCGAAACCATTCTGACTGAAGACAGTGATTTTGAAGCTGATTTCAGTCATGAATTATGCGACCAATGGGAAAAAGCAGCTTTATCAGCAGAATCACTGGGCATGCGTGTCGCGATAGTTCGCACCGGTTTAGTAGTTTCTCCATCAGGCGGGTTTCTTAGCAAAATGCTACTGCCGTTCAAAATGGGCTTAGGCGGGCCAATAAGTGATGGGCGGCAATATATGCCTTGGATTCATATTGATGATATCTGCCGGCTATTTTTATTTTTAGCAGAAAACCGTGCGTATTCCGGTGTATTTAACGGTTCCGCACCCAGACCAGTCACAAATCAGCAATTCAGTGAAGCTTTGGCCGAAACGCTGCATCGTCCGGCATTTTTTCGAGTGCCAGCGTGTGTACTCAAGACTGCAATGGGTGAAATGGCTGACTTATTACTCGGTGGACAACGAGCAATCCCGGAAAAAGCTCAGGCTTCCGGCTTTGAATTTCTTTATACTGATATTCAAAGCGCGCTAAGCGATGTTCTTAACTCTTCTAACAAAAAATAATAATTATCATGACGCAACGTGCCGTTTTACTAGTCAATCTAGGTTCTCCCGACAACCCTGACGTACCTTCCGTCAGACGTTATCTCAATCAGTTTTTAATGGATCCCTACGTGATTCAACTACCCTGGTTGATGCGCCGGCTTATTGTCAGTTTGTTTGTCCTACCCAGCCGCCCCAAAGCTTCTGCAGAGGCGTATCAAAGCGTTTGGACAGAAGATGGTTCACCACTTATTGCCTTATCTGAAAAGCTGCATAAAGCGGTACAACAGCAAGTTGATATGCCGGTTGAGCTTGCCATGCGTTATGGCAACCCAAGCATTGAAGCGGGTTTATTAAAACTGGCAAAGATTAGTGGGATAAAAGAAGTTTTATTTGTGCCGTTATATCCACATTTCGCCGATAGCACGGTAACCACTTGTATTGAAACTGCAAAACAGGTTATCACTCAACATAAACTTGATATTACTCTGACGATAAAGTCGCCTTTTTACCAGGAAGCGGGCTATATCAATGCGTTGGTGGAACAAACGCGACCCTATCTGATGGAAGAATATGACCATTTGCTGTTCAGCTATCACGGCTTACCAGAATCGCATATTCTCAAACGCGACCCGAGTGGTCAGCATTGTTTGAAACACGCTGATTGCTGCACCACACCCCACGCAGCACATGCAACCTGTTATCGACATCAAGTAATGGCAACAACAGCGGCGTTTGCAGAAAAAGCAAAACTTGAACCTGACAGCTATTCAGTAGCGTTTCAGTCACGGCTGGGAAGAGCTAAATGGCTTGGGCCAAATACCGAAGATCGTTTGATTGAATTAGCTCAAAACGGCACTAAGAATGTCCTGGTGATGTGCCCGGCATTTGTCACTGATTGTTTGGAAACGCTTGAGGAAATCGCTATTCGTGCAGAAGAAGTGTTCATTGAAGCAGGCGGTCGGTCATTAACTCTGATTCCCTGCCTCAATGATGATCCTGTTTGGGTAGATTTGTTAGCGCAGTGGTGTGAAGCGCCTTAGGGTCTATTGATACTAGTTTACACACGGCCGATAAGCGGTTGGCGAACTACTGCACTGGTATATTCACCACCAGGTCCGTAAGCACTGGATTCAGGGTCTCTGCCACGTAATACCGTTATAGCCCGCTGCAAGTATTGACGGTTAATACTGACAATGCCGCCATTTATCTGATTGCGTTGCTGGCAGTTTTTGGCAATGACTTTTAGGGATTTTATCAACTGATTTAAAGCAACACCGTCATCTTCATTTTGATTATCAATGAACGCTTCCAAGCCTTGCTTTCCAGCAGGAAACCCCGAAGTCGTCAAAAGGGCGTCTCTCTGACGGCCATGTTGTTCAAGTTTCATGATTAAAGGCTGTTTTTGGGTGTTGATATTACTGATGGTATCAATGTCAGATAATGCGAGAGCTTCACGTTCAACAGCCAGGAGCTCGGCTAACTGAGTGGCAACATTTAATTCGGACTGTAAAACACTGCGTAATTGTTGTCCGGGTGACATGGCCATGATGAAGATTCCTTGTTTATAGGTTACCTTCAAAATCAATCATATTTCGTGCCAACTTCTGACTATCCACTTGATAACTGCCATCTTCGATTGCTGCACGTAAAGCCGCCACTTTTTGTTCATCTACAGCAGGTAAAGCGGCAATTTTTTGTTGCAAGCTTTGCAGCTGAGTGGCAGTTGCCGTCAAGCTAATCTTATCCATTGCAGCATCCCCGCCATTTTTGACCGGATTTGCAGTGGTGTCCGCTGTGCGTTTGTCTTCAACGCTGGCATTGCGCGGCGCATTCAGCCCGCCCTGCACGGGTGGTTTTATGTTGTTAATATCCGACATATAAATGTCTCCATATTGGTTCTATATTTGTTAGCGGACCGAATTAAATAAACTTGAATAAAATGTGAATCGGTCTAGATATTTGTTTACATTGTAACGCGAACCACACCGGGAGAGTCGACTATGCCTTCTACTACGCGATCGGAAGATAAGTTTCTAACCCGTACGCGATCTCCCACTCCCGCATCAGCCATCGCCGTTCCCTGCATTCTTACTTCCATTGTTCCGGCACTGGCGACCAATACGATTGATTCGCCGCGTCTCACCACATTCAATGGGCGTAAATGATTAGCTTGAATCACCGTACCCAAACCCAAAGAGTATTTAACCTGTTGCCCAACCACAGCGGCAATACTTGCCATGTAACCTTGCCGAAGATTACCAATATCGCGTTGTTCAATCCGCAGATCCTGCTCGGTCAATACATGATTGGCTGAAACTGGCCGAGCAATAACCACCATTGGCTGCATAACTTTAATCTGCAATGGCAAGTAAACCGTCCAAGACACTGGCTGATGACAACGCACGCCGACAGTCACATTGCCAGCACTGGTCAGGTCCCGATTAGTAAAGGCTTCAAGCCCACCACCACAATTTTGCAGACGTAACCTTTTATCTAAAGGAGTTAAGGTGATTTCAGGGTTATTAAATCGCGCTTGAGCCTGGGCTAGGGTAAAGACGTACGCAGCATGTTCCACCTCTGCCAAGGATTGCAGATTGCTGGCAGATGCGGTAAATGTCAATAAATTGACACTTAACACTAATATTAAATTCCTGAATAATTTATACATGGTTTCCCCCGGCAATTCGCACGGTAAAGCAATAAACATAATCCTCACTGCAAATATCATTCCCATAATTTCAGTTCAGATTTCATTCTTACTGCCGTTATACTCAGGGTATCGATTTGGAGAATTATTATGGCAAGCATGATTGATGGTATCGACCAACGCACCCAACTTGCCGGTCAGAACCGGTTAGAGCTCTTATTATTTAAGTTAGGTGGTACGCAGCGTTATGGCATTAACGTATTTAAAGTCCGTGAGGCCATTGCTTGTCCACCACTAACGCAGATGCCTCATTCGCACCCGGTTGTTCGAGGCGCAGCACATATCCGCGATAGAACCATCAGTATCTTTGATTTATCCCAAGGTATTGGCAAACGGCCAGTAGTGAATCCCCGGGAACATTTTGTCATCATCACCGAATATAACCGCAATGTGCAGGGATTCTTAGTCAGTGAAGTAGATCGAATCGTCAACATCAGCTGGAAAGATATTCTCCCGCCCCCTACCGCATCGGGCTCAAATCATTACATGACTGCGGTCACCAAGATTGATAATGAATTGATCCAGATAATCGACGTAGAAAAAGTCATGTCCGAAGTACTGGGAGTTGATGATACGGTTTCAGCGGATTTAGTAACGCGTTTTGCAGAAGCCAACGCAGAGTATAAACACCATATTCTGGTAGCCGATGATTCCAGTGTTGCCCGCAATCAAATTCGTCGCACCATGGAGCAGATTGGCGTCAGCTGCACTATTGTTAACGACGGTAAACAGGCTTTAGATCAGCTGAAAGAATGGGCTGCCGAAGGTATTGATGTCAGCAAACATATCGCAATGCTGATTTCCGATATCGAAATGCCTGAAATGGATGGCTATACCCTCACCACCGCGATCCGCCAGGATCCAAATTTGAAACATATACGTATTTTGCTGCATACCTCAATGAGCGGCACATTTAACAATGCATTGGTGGAAAAAGTCGGTGCGGATAAATTTATCGCTAAATTTGCCCCGGATGATCTGGCTATCACCGTACAAGGCTTATTGGAAGAGTGGCGGGATAAAGCCGAACAAACCAGCTGAAAACTAGTGCACAAGAAATTCTTATTGCTGTACGAATTGTATAGATTACGACCTTGAACGGATTAATTTGAGTTTCGACGTTAAACGAAATTGAGTTTCTGAGCTGATAAAGATATTTCTGATTGCTAAGGCCAAGACTACTTTCGTCTTTGTAGTGGTGTTTTACCGAACAATTGTTCACGCAATAAAATCCAGCTTTGCAGCAGTAGATGCTGCAAAGCAATATTATCTTCCGCCAAAAAGCGAATAATTAAACCACTGTCGTTAGGAAGTTTTGAAGCGCCAGCATAGCAATCCGTAACTTGATACAACATTTCCCTTAAAGAAAGTAATACCTGCTCCGATAGCGCCAAATCTATGAGTAGAATGGTTCCTTGAGCTTCATATTCACCATGCACTGCACAGTTTTGGCTTAAGGCGACTTCACCCGTTAAACGAAATCTATCCAGCACAATCGCTTTACCCTTTTGGTTAAAGATTTCGATAGAGCTGTGATAAAAATCGAAAGCTTGATCGGCAACCTCATCGGCAGGTCTGTTTTTATAACGCGGATCATGCCAACTAAAGCTATCCGACAACAGAAGACGGGCATTTTCAGCAATTTCTACTCGAATATCAGAACAAAACGCTGCGCCACTAAATAATACAGTCGGGTCTGGTAGATATTCACAGTAACTGTTTTTTGCCAGTTTTAAGTTGAGAGATTGTTTTGCTGTCTGGCCTCGAGTGTGATGAACAATTGTGCTGGCCTGAGTGGTTAAATGCAGCTGAGCATTTTCCTCAAGTTTTACATCCATTTTCAACTCATCGCCGCGATACAGTCCGCCGGAGGATGACTGTAAATAAAGCGTGACCATGCCCTCAGGGTCCTGTTTAAACTGAAATGGTCTGGTGAGATGAAACGGATGTTCGGCTCTCTGACCTGCCAGAAACGTTTTCCCTGAGGGATCGGTTGAAAAGGTTAACGCTGCCCTGGCACGCCGCGATTGAGTCAATGAAACCGGGGGCAAAATCGAGGATGTTTCAGATGTAGCCGCCAAGCTGATGTTGTTTGGCCCTTCGCTGAAACCATTCATCAACATTCCTTCAGAGTAGCAATTGTCCACATGAGTGCTTAGGCTGCAGTTTTGTTAAACAGTAAATTGTTCACGATAAAGTCAACAACAGCCTCGACGCCTTCACCAGAACGACTATTTATCGCGGCAACCGGACGATTCTCTCGCACGGCTAACGCTTCAGCGTACATCGCGTCAAAATTCACACCAACATATGGCGCCAAGTCTTTTTTGTTTATTACTAACAAATCACTTTGTAGTACTCCTGGGCCTTTCTTTCTGGGAATATCATCTCCACCCGCCACATCAATTACAAACATCCACTGATCCACCAAATCCAATGAAAACGTTGAAGCAAGGTTATCACCGCCGCTTTCAATTAAAATCAGTTCTATCTGTGGAAATTTGAGCGCCATTTGTTCAGCCGCTTCAATATTCAACGTCGGATCTTCACGAATAACGGTATGTGGGCAAGCTCCCGCTTCTACTGCAGCAACGCGTTCAGGTGCAATTAAGCCACTTTTACGAAGCCGCTCTGCATCTTCTTTGGTAACCAAATCATTAGTAATTACGCCAATTTCGATATTGCGTTGTTTAAAAGCAGGGATTAACTTTTCGATTAAAGCCGTTTTACCTGACCCCACCGGTCCGCCGATACCTACTCTCGCTGGACCAGGCATTACTGACAATGTTAATGACTTCATCTCAATATATACCTCTGAGTTAAGGGCAATTCGGTCGCGGGTTCACATGTCGCTAATTCGCCATTCACAAACACATCAAAGGTTTGTGGATCGACTCGCATTTCAGGGCAAACATCGTTGTGCAACATATCGCTCTTTTTGAGATTTCGGGTGCCACTTGCCGGCAGCAGCTGTTTCTTCAGTCCCAACTTTTCGGCCAAACCATTTTTTATCGCCAGCGGATTCACAAAGTTTGCACTCAGCTTTTGCTTGGCCAATCCAAATGCTCCCCACTGTGGCCGCATAATGATGGGCTCGCAGGTCATCAAAGAAGCTGCACTGTCCCCCATCGCGCCGTAGACAATGAACCCGCCTTTAACAATAATTTCCGGTTTAGAGCCAAACATCGCCGGCTTCCACAACACAATATCGGCCATCTTTCCCGGCTCTATCGAACCGATATGCTGATCAACTCCAAAGCTTTTCGCGGCATTAATCGTGTATTTGGCGATATATCGTTTGATACGCTCGTTGTCGCCAATTCTGGAAGTTTCAGTATCTAACCGTCCACGCTGATCTTTCATCTTACTGGCAAGCTGCCAGGTTCTGGTAATCACCTCATTAATACGCCCCATTCCCTGGCTATCCGAACCCAGCATTGAAATGGCTCCGATGTCATGCAAAATATCCTCGGCTGCAATGGTTTGTGCCCGAATACGACTTTCAGCAAACGCGACATCTTCAGGAATTGCCGGATTTAAATGATGGCACACCATCGTCATATCTAAATGTTCATCGAAAGTGTTGTGAGTAAAAGGATTGGTGGGGTTGGTAGAGGAAGGCAGACAATTCATTTGTTCGACCACAGAAATGATGTCCGGAGCATGACCACCACCCGCGCCTTCGGTGTGATACATATGGATGGTGCGACCTTTAATTGCCGCCATTGTGTTCTCAACAAAGCCACTTTCATTGAGCGTATCGGTATGTAATTGCACCTGGAAATCCAGTTCATCCGCAACGGTCAAGCAAGTATCGATTGTGGCTGGTGTTGCCCCCCAATCCTCATGAATTTTAAGCCCAACACAGCCGCCTTCAATCTGATCATACAAAGCTCGCGGTTTACAGGAATTACCCCGCCCCAGAAAACCAAAATTCACCGGAAAATCTTCAGCCGCTTGTAACATTTTCCCCACATTAAATTCCCCACCACAATCTATTCCGACAGTGATTGGGCCAAGTGAGCCGCCAAACAGCGTGGTGATCCCAGACGCCAGTGCATGATCACACAACTGGGCACTATCAAAATGCACATGCACATCAATACCGCCTGGGGTGGCAATCAAACCTTCCGAATCTCTGACTGTAGTGGCCTGCCCAACCAATAAGCGAGGATCCACACCATCCATAATGGCTGGGTTGCCGGCTTTACCAATGGCAACAACTTTCCCATCCTTAATACCAATATCACCTTTTACGATGCCAACAACAGGATCAATAATCAGCGCATTGCATAACAGCATATCCAGCGTACCGTCTTCACTGTTTAACCCCGAAGTCATGCCCATGCCATCACGCAACGTCTTACCGCCACCATGCAAACATTCATCACCATACACGGTGAAATCATGTTCGACTTCTGCGATCAAACTGGTATCACCCAAACGTATACCGTCTCCCGTGGTGGGACCATACATTTGTGCATATTCCAAACGACCCATTTTTGCCATTGTTATGCTCCTAGAAAGTTCTCTGCCTTGGCTTTTTTCAAGGCGCTTCACGGATAGTGTTATCAGTCACCTTGCCGTTGGTTAAGTTATTCAAACCATATAAGGCTTTTTCCCCACCAAACTCACACAAGGTAAATTCTTTTTCTTGTCCGGGTTCAAAGCGCACAGCCGTGCCGGCAGGAATATCCAGACGCATACCAAAGGCGGCTGCACGATCAAATTGCAAGGCTTTATTGGCTTCAAAAAAATGATAATGACTGCCTATCTGAATCGGACGATCACCAGTATTAACTGCACGTATGGTGATGGTTTTACGATTAGCATTAAGCTCGATTTCACCGTCTGCCGGGAATAATTCGCCCGGTATGATGCTATCTTCTGGCACTAACTCTCTACCGGGACGGATAGGATCATGGACGGTGACTAACTTGGAACCATCAGGAAAGACACCTTCAACCTGCAGCATGTGCATCATGCTGTTCACACCGGGCAAAACATCATCCGTGGTTAATATTGTGCTGCCATAACTGATGAGATCTGCAACGGAACGGCCATCACGAGCGCCTTCCAATATTTCATTGGCAATAATCGCAGTCGCCTCCGGGTAGTTTAATTTCAGGCCTCGATCACGTCGCTCTTGAGCTAACTTTGCGGCAGTATAGATCGTCAATCGTTCAAGTTCAGATGGGGTTAGATACATAGCATTTCTCCGCATATCCTCGGTTATTTGTTAATTGGCAAACAGCCGCTGATCACTTATTTCGTGGCGCATCGCTGCAATTTCTGTAGAAGGCAAATAGCTGTGCATTTGTTGTATGTCGGAAACCGGTTGCTCCAGAAGTTCGGCAATATGTGACGTTAAGTTCTGCCGAATTAGCTGTGCATGTAAGTGCCCTAACTTCCCTAAGCGCATTGCGGCGCCCAATAAGTCTGCACAGACCCCATGTGCTCCGGCCACTTGGGCTTCAAGCAATGTCATGCCGCAATGGCGAAACACCAAACCTTGAATGACCGCCACATGTCCGGTGGCTTCATGGTTATGTAGTTTTTGACGATACTCAAGGCTACCTGGCGTACCTAAGCGTGCATGCATACTTAATAAAGCGGCACCATTTCGACAGGAGCCAATTCTTAAGCCTTCTGATAACGTTAAAGCATCAACTTCTTGGTCAATTTCTACGACAATATCCAACTGATTGGCGTTGTGAAAACTTCGGCCTAACGCAACACGATCCAAACTATTCCAACGGCCACTCAGTTGGGCGGCGATAAAGTCATAAACTTGCTCGGGTGTAGCTATTTTTTTATCGTTAAATAACGCTTCAAGTCCACCGGAAAATGCAAAACTGCCACTTGGAAACTGACTATCCCCAAACTGCAGCATATTCAACATACCAAAGGCAGCCGAATGTGAAGAGTTGGACACTTGCTCAGCATGCATCGGGAGTTTCACAAACCACACGTTTGCTATCAATTAACGGCGCAATTCGGTCAATGTAACGTTGGGCTGGACCTTCCAGCGCTACTAACAAATCAGTGCCATCAAACCTAATACGCCAATGCAAATTACCGGCATGGTAGCCAAGTTCCAACGCGGTTTCAGCATCAATCGGCGATAAACGTAACCACTGCTCTTCATTAACTCTGATGACAAAAGCTTGATGTTTATCCAGATAGAGCACGGCACCGTTATACAATTTCTGGGATCGTGATAATGCAATACCGCACTCTGTGCCTTTATCGGTAATCACTTTTTGCCTGCTACGTGAGGTATCACTCACATTCAGTTTAATAATTTCCACACCGCCTTGATGCTGCAACTGATGCAACTTTTCAGAAAGCGACTCATCATTTGCACTGCCAATAATTTCATTCAGAACAATCATTTTGTTTCCTCTTGGCTTTGACCGATCTTGCTAAATCGTTAAATGTTTATTCGCCAGTTCATCGGTAAGTTCAGCACCTTTTCCGGTCAGCACGACCCGTCCGTTATCTAAAAAAACAAATCCATGGGAAGCACGTTTGGCAAAACGGATGTTTTGCTCAACCAGAATGATGGTTAAATTAAGTTTTTGGTTGAGGGTAATAATGCATTCTTCAATTTGCTCAACGATATTCGGCTGAATGCCTTCGGTGGGTTCATCCAATAATAAAATATCCGGATTGGTGGCCAAGGCTCTGGCAATGGCTAACTGCTGTTGCTGCCCACCAGAGAGTAAACCACCCGCCCGGTTCAAGTTGTCCATCAAATATGGAAACAGTTCGGGTACCAATTCTGGGATTTCGACTTTGCCATTGATGTCCGCAAAACGACCCATCAAGATATTTTCTTTCACACTGAAATCTGGAATGATTTCCCGTCCCTGCGGCACATAACCAATACCGGCACGTGCCCGTGAAAATGTGGTTTTAGTGCTGAGATCGTCCTCATTCAACAGTAGCTTTCCAGTCATCGAACTGGTTAACCCCATTATGGTTTTTAATAACGTACTTTTACCCACGCCATTACGGCCTAATACCGCAAAAATTTTGCCCTTTTCTATCTCCAGATTAATGTCGTGCAGGATGTGACTGCCACCGTAAAAACTATTAACTGATTCAAGCTGTAACATTACGCAATGCCTCCACTTCCTAAGTAAGCATCTTTTACCGCCTGGTTTTTTTCGATTTCACTGATGCGTCCTTCGGCTAAAAACTTGCCTTGATGCATAACCGTAATTTTGTCGGCAATCTCCCGGACAAACGCCATATCGTGTTCCACGACAATAATCGTGTGCCTACCTTTTAAGTCATTCATGATTCGAGACGTTTTTAATGTTTCATCTGCCGTCATGCCCGCGGTTGGTTCATCGAGCAAGATAACCTTCGGGTTGCGGATGATTAACATTGCTAATTCAAGCCATTGCGTTTCTCCGTGTGACAGAGTTCCAGCAACGTGATCAGCCTTCTTGTTCAGGTTGGTCAGTTCCATAACTTCTGCTAAACGATCCATATGGATCTGCCGTTTCATCGAGCCCAAGTTGGCAAATACAGAAACTTGCTTCATGGCAGCCACCGATAGATTTTGTAGAACCGTTAGCTCTTTAAAGACGCTAGGTATTTGAAATTTACGACCAATACCTAGCCGAGCAATGACATGAGGTGGTTTATTGGTAATTTCTTGCTCACCGAGAAAGACTTTTCCTTCCGTTGATTGGGTCTTGCCGCAAATCATGTCCATTAAGGTAGTCTTACCGGCACCATTAGCACCAAGTAATACCCGCATTTCACCGTGCGCAACCACCATGCTGAAATTGCTGACTGCCTGAAAACCGCTGAAATTAACCCCCAAGCCATCAATATAAAGATCGAGTTTTGATTCGATCATGCGGCTCCTCCTTTAGTTAATTCTTCTGCTTTGTTTTGCTCGTTTCGCTGTTTCTTGTCGTCTTGTCGTGCCACGAATTTTTTACAAAGTCCATGTGCAATTCCAGCTAAACCGTTAGGCATGAATAAAACAACCAACACAAAGCACAATCCCAAGATGGCTTGCCAGGACTCAACAAAAAGTTCACTTTCACTGACCGATGACCCAAGCATGGAAATCGCAATTGCCCCTATACAGGCACCCAGTATTGAAGCTCTGCCACCCACAGCTGCCCATATCACCATCGTGATACTGAAGGTCAAATCCATAAAGGTAGGCGACGCAAATTCTGAGGTAATGACATACAACAAACCAGCAAACCCTGAAATCGCCGCTGAGACACAGAAGAAAAAGGTTTGATAGGCAGCAGCATCAAAACCCAGGTATTTCGCACGATTTTGATCATCTCGTATTGACTGCAAAATCAGCCCAGAACGACTGTTAATGAGTAATCGTGTCAACAATAAAACGACGATAAGTGAGCAAGCCACCAGGTAATAGGTGGTCACGCTATATGGATCAAACTCATAGCCAAACACAGTAAACCAGGCTAAATCTGTTAAACCGTTAAAGCCTCCCGTCAACGCTTGGTTATCCACCACCAGTAATCTCATCAACAACACGGATGCCAGTGTAATAATGGAAATAAATACGCCCGAGATACCTTTACTAAAAATGATTGACCCTAAGGCCCAGGCAAACAGCACTGGAAGCGCGATTGCCATAATCAAACCAAACGTTTGTGATTGAAACGGTATCCACAAAAATGAGCCACTATTGATACAGCATAAATCGATAACCGCATTGGGCTCCGCGTTCCACATCATAAAGTCCGGAATAGGGCTTTCAGTACCTTGTTCCAAGCTGGTTGGACTGGCTAGTTTCAAGCTCATACCCAGCATGTAAGCACCGGCACCAAAAAACATACCCTGCCCCAGATTGAGTATTCCTGCATAGCCCCAACTTAGTGAAACAGCCACACCAAGCATGCCGAAAATTAAATACTTCGCAGTACGGTTCAACCAGAATTCATCCAGTGCCAAAGGCAACATCAACACGGTGACAATAAAGATTACATAAGCCATTATTTTCAAATGTGAATGCGTCATAACTAGCGCCCTTTATAATTAAACAGGCCGCGCGGACGCCACACAATAATGCAAATGACGACGGCAAATACTACTGCCCGGGCAATAATGTCATTACTGAAAAATGCCACAAAACTCGTCAATTGCCCCAATACACCGGAAGCCACAATTGAACCGACCAAACTACCTACTCCACCGACAACTACGACCAGAAATCCGTCTACCACCATTGCACTGCCCATATCAGGCATAACCGTTTTAAACCCTGACATCATTACCCCTGCCACGCCGGCTAACCCCGAACCGTAAGCAAAGGTCAACGCATTTATTTTCTTGACATCAATACCACACGCGGCCGCCATTTCTTTATTACGCATAATGGCTCGAACTTGTTGGCCGATTCGGGTGCGATACATCAAAAACCAGGTGAACGCTGCCAGGACAATGGAAATCAAAATAATGAAAGTTCGATAGGGCTGAAGTACAAAATCCCCTAACATAATCGGTTCGCTTAGTACCTTTGGTACGGTTACCGACTGTAATCCAGGACCCAATCCGTCAACATGAATACCAAAAAAAGATAAACCGAATTCCAAGCGGATCGCTTGCTGTAACAGAATGGCCACGCCCCATGTGGCTAACAAGGTGTCAAACAAACGGTTATAGAGTCGACGGATAACTAATTTTTCAATCAACAGTCCTAGTCCGGCACAAATTACAAAGGCGAGAGGGATTGCAGCGAATAAATTTATATCAAGATAAATTTGTGACAGCACCGCGGTGTAAGCACCTATCATCACTAACTCACCATGAGCCATGTTAATGACCCCCATCGAGCCATATACAATCGATAATCCAAGGGCAACCAAGAGCAGGACCGAACCAAGACTAAGGCCTATAAACACTGTATCTAACATTTCAAATACTCCTCGTTAAACACCCTGACTACATCCTTTCAGTCAGGGTGGATAAAGAAATGTTTAACGCTACAATTTAGAACTATCTAGTCCTGATGCACTGCAATAAAGTGACTCTGCAGTTTCTCCGTAGGCGGAATAAGGAAGTGGCAACACGGGACTGTCGTATTCATCAACAATTAGCCCTTGTCCATCCTCTTGCCATTGTGCGATGCGTGGTGTCATTGAGGTATGAAGATTGTCGCTATTGACGGTCATTAATCCACTCGGTGTTTCCTGACTAACCCCTTTAACAGCATCACGAATCCCTTCAGGGGTGACATCTCCTGATTTTTCAATAGCAGCAGCCCACAGATAAACCCCTGAATAAGCCGATTCCATTGCATGATGAGTAACTGCGTTGGCATCTTTGGTATACGCCTGATAACGCTCTATGAAAGCTTTGTTTTCGGCTGTATCAATTGCCTGAAAGTATGGAAAAGAGGTGTAACTGCCAGCAGCAAATCTACCACCTAATGCTGCGACCTCAATTTCAGACGTAACTGTAGAGGCAATAGGAATATCCGCCTGTGAAATACCCTGATTGGCAAATTCCCGGTAGAAAGCAATAATGGAGTCACCGACGACGTTGGATAAAACAATGTCGGCACCACTATCTTTGATCTTCCTGACCATAGATCCCCATTCTGAATGTCCTAATTCCAGATAATCATCGCCTACCCACTCAGCACCATTTTCTTCAATAAGTTTTTTCGCGACTTTTGCCATTTCTTTAGGAAAGACATAATTCGAACCGACAATGAAAAATTTCTTCTTACCTAGCGTATTAACCAAGTATGGTATGTAATTATTTAACTGCTGATTAGGGACTGAGCCGGTATAAACCACATTTTTGGAGCATTCAAAACCTTCATAAAAGGTCGGATAAAACAAAAGGTTTTTGCGTCGCTCAATAACCGGCAGCATGGCTTTACGGCTAGCTGAGGTATAGCCGCCAAACACCGTCGCTACCCGATCACGAATCACCAGCTTGCTGACTTTCTCATTAAATGTTTTTGGATCACTGGCACCATCTTCCAAAATAGGTTTGATGATCATGCCGTTAACACCACCAGCCTCATTAATTTCTTCAATCGCCATCATGGTGGCACTGGCAAGTGATTTTTCAACAATGGACAAGCCGCCAGTTTGTGAAAACAACACCCCCACTTTTATCTCTTCAGCAGCATGAGCATAGTTGGAGCTCATGATGGAAACACTCGTCACCAAGGCCGCTCTTTTTAAATCACGCATTAGGTTTTTAACTAATTTCATCAGTTTTTCCCTTTAAAAACGCAAAAGGGCCCCCTAATAAATTAGGGAGCCCTTATGCTCGAATCAGATGTATAGACATTTAGAGACGCATTTCAAATCTGCAACTGTGAAATGATGCTTCACTGAGCGCTTTTGCCCGGCTGAATTCGCGCTTTTGCGATCAGCCTTGTTCTGCAGTTTGAAAATAAGTCCTCAAGTTACCATCTGCATAGGGCATGCCAGTTAATAAAACCCTATAAGATACAATTACTAAGCTTGATATCAGGATTGTGGCAAGCGATATTTAAGACCTTTTTTGGTGCAAAAAATCATTATGAAGCACCTTTTTGGTTCTCAATTTAAATCAGATTTTTCAACAAACTAATAAGGGGGGGGGTATTGTTTTCACCGTGTTGACTTTGCTTTTTTGGTGTGTTCAACTTTAAGCGACATTTAGAAAACGCGCACTAATACTATAGTTTCAGTCTGTTAAAACTGATTCTGTGTAGTTTCTTAACCAGGTTAACGTTTAAGAAATATTTTTAAGCCCTCATGAATAGCATCTATTCGTGGGGCTTTTTTATGCAAGGTTTATTAATGTCTAATCACAATTCTTCCGCACTTCCAGTTGGGGTGATCTTTTCTCAAACTGGCGTAACCGCCAATACGGAGCTTAGTATGCTCCGAGCAAGTTTATTGGCCATTGATCGTATTAACCGGCAAGGTGGAGTCAATGGTCGGTTACTCTCGCCTATTTGTGTTGATCCGCAATCCATCGCCGAAAACTATGGCAGTTTGGCGCAGAAACTGATTATTGATCACGGCGTAAAACTCATTTTTGGTGGATATACCTCAAGTTCCCGTAAAGCCATGCTTCCTGTGACCGGGCGACATAATGTATTGCTGTTCTACCCCACACAATATGAAGGTTTCGAATACGCATCAAATGTTATTTACACTGGTGCTGCCCCCAATCAGGGATGTTTGCAGCTAGCTCAGTATATGTTGAGTAATATCGGTAAACGCGTGTGGATGGTTGGCTCAGATTACATCTGGCCACGTGAAATCAACCGTATCATGCGTGACTTAATTGTTGAGTCAAACGGTGAGGTGCTTGGCGAGGAATTCCGTCCACTTGAGACCGATGAAGCTTCACTTTTTCAAGTCGCCAAACTTATTAGCGAGCAAAAACCTGATTTTGTTTTTGCTAACTTTGTCGGTAAAAGCATTCAATCTTTTTACCAGGCAATGCATGAGCTCAATGCTCAAAATCCCATACCGATCGCCAGTTTAACTACCACCGAAACTGAAATTCAGGCCATGGGATTTGAGGCCGGCCTGGGTCACTACACTGCAGCGCCGTATTTTCAATCGATTAATACCCCTATAAATATCGAACTGGTTAAGGAATACCGTTCTCTATATGGCGAAGATCAAGTAACCAATATGTGTTGGGAAGCAGCTTATTTCCAAGTACATCTGGCAGCAAAAGCAGCAGAATTGGCGAACTCATTTCAACCAGATGCCATTCTGGAACAGATAGCAAAAGTTCAACACCTCGCGCCGCAAGGCAAAGTCCGTATTGATACTGCTAATAACCACTGTTATCTGTGGTCACGAATTGGACGAGCAAATGATAAAGGACAGTTCGATATTGTAGCGACATCAAAAACAGCCTTAAGACCTGATCCTTATTTAGTTTCTTACAGCAAATCATCCGCTTCCTCGATGCAAATGATTGAAACCAATACTTTCGCATCACCAGCAGATAAGGTTTCGCTGTGAGTAAAAGATTAACAGCGGTTCAACAGCCTTTTGAGATATCGACATTGGTTCGAAATCTGCGTAATCACAAAATTTTATTGCTGATGCCAGAAGGCGAAAACAGAACCAAAATGGAACAACAAATTCGACGGATTGGCTGCAGGCTGCAGGCTCAATGGCCGCCACCAGAGCAAATTGATTCCGTGTATCAAGTAGTCATCTTGGGGCTGACATCAGTGATAGAAAAGGATCAAGCCTTTCATTGGGATGTCAGTAATCCACCAGCGGCATTAGTGTTAGTGGTGGACTATGAAAATCCTTTGGTATTGCAATATTCGTTAAGCTTAAACGCTCAGGCCATTATCGCCTTACCTTTTCATCCTATGGGGGTACTGAGTAACTTATTGTTAAGCTTGCAAGAGTACAAACAAGTTCGCTCTATGCTTAAAACAATCCGCAATCTGGAATTGAAATTGAGCGCCAGCGAGCATATTGAAAAAGCAAAACATCACATCAGCCAAACTCAGGGAATAAGTCTTGAAAAAGCCTACATGGCAATGCGCAAGCTCGCTATGGAACGCCGCCAGCCAATCGGAGAAATGGCAAAGGAAATTATTGCTCAACAACGAGGAATTCAAACCGATAAATGACGAAACAGCCTAATACAGTATTGGATTGGTATCTGGCTTGATTGATTTTTGAACGGCTAGATCAATAAAGGGCTGAAGTTAATCGATTGCAAACTTAAGCCCTTACATGATTATTACTATTTTGATTTAAGGCCCAAAACCACCAGGCATTGGAATGACCTGGTCTTGTTCGGTCACAATATCTGCCTTGGCACGCATCAGGTTGTTGCCAACAAAACCGCCCAGGCGATAGACCCAAGGTTCAACTTTCTGGTTAATTTCTGCCACTTCAGCCTGAACTTGTTCAGATGTTTTTAACACATCCAGACTGGCGATGGCTTCAGGAACTTCAGCGACCGCTTCGGGTGCGTATTCAGCGCGGAAGGTGGAGAAGTAAAAACCATCATTAAAGGAAGTCTCAGAGATGACTTTTAGTCCATCGTAGCTTAAGAACTCTGCGCGAACGACTTCAGCATTACCACGTGAAAATTCACTGGCCGGTTGTACATCTTCTAAACGCATCTGGAACAGTGATCCGGCGATATCATAGCCTAGCTGTTCATAACGGAAGATAGTGTTTTCACGGTTTTCCGGCGTACCAAATTTATCTTTCACACCCAGATTTACTAGGGTTGCAGTGTTTCCATTGGGTTGAATGATATCGACTTGGGCAATGCGTTCACGTGCAATATCCATGATTTGCCCATCAATCCAGTTCAGCATCATCGGACTGAATTGAAAATACCCTTCAGCCAGATAGCTGCGTTCATCACCATCACGACGAACATAAAATTGTTGTGGACCTGCTGTTTGTGCACTTAAATCACGTGGCTGGCCCAGAATTAAACTAACCACTTCTTCATCGTCTTTCATCAAATTAATGACAAATGAAGTGCCGCCTTCTTCGGCGCCTTCCACACCCAGCACATAATAAAGCTCCGGATCGTCGGTTTTTTGTTCAAGAATACGGGCATCGGCCATATCCACCAGCATCCGTCTTACCAATGATTGATCAGCTGGATAATTATGATAATCCTCAATGAACCAGGCGGAACCCTGTCTGCTCAGCGCGAATTCATCTTTATCACTTTTGAAGGTGATATTGTTCACATCACTCAGCTGTTCAAACAATTCTGGAAACAGCAATGAAAAATCATCGCTGGTATCTTCAGCTTTATAAATGGTGATTAACATCCAGAGCACCATCACAGCAGTGATGATGGCGAGGATGGAAAGGCTATTAAGTTTTTTCAGCATCTGTAGAACCTGTCTGTTCAATTTGATACAAACGTCATATGACGAATGCAGAATTTACGATTGGAAACGACCACGCGAACGTTTACGAACTCGTAACCATCCGGTAATCAGTGCCAGTATCGCCACAATGATTGGTATCAACCCAATATTGATGAACTTCACCAAACCTTCCAACTGATCGATATCTTTACGTAAATTGCCTTTCACTGCCCGTAACTCTAATTCGGTACGATCAGCAATTGCTCTGAATTCAGCAATTTCTTTTTGTTGTTCAGGCGTAGAGATCTCTTCACCAGTAACATTGCGATCCACCTGCATACGTGCAATACGCTGACGGGTTTCCTGTAATTTGTTTTCCAGTTCACGTTCTTTGGCACGGTAGAGTCTCTCAGCTTCACGTTGCAACGCTTCAACCCGAACAAATGGACGGCTAAAGCCAGTACGTGAACGTACGCTTATTAACCCTTCAGTACCGGTTAACTCTTCAATAGCGTTATGCACAAAGTCGATATTATTCGAAGTATTGAAGGCTAAATCCTGACCGTAAAAATCCTGCATGATGACCCAGAAACGATCATCGAGCAGATCCACGTCGGCAATCGCAATCACATCAATGCCATCAACTGCTTCATCAATATGATCCGGCATTTTCACCAAGTCTCTGCCATCACCTCTGGCACCGTCAGGAAACG
Source organism: Methylophaga sp. SB9B (assembly GCF_004832235.1). Taxonomy (NCBI): domain Bacteria; kingdom Pseudomonadati; phylum Pseudomonadota; class Gammaproteobacteria; order Thiotrichales; family Piscirickettsiaceae; genus Methylophaga; species Methylophaga sp. SB9B. Next base: position 164,567 of record NZ_SSXS01000006.1, on the reverse strand, counting down.
CTGAACGCGATTGTCCCTGAATACGCACGGCTAATGGATAGCTGATGGTACCGCCCTCATAGCGGGTCAGTAAGGCAACGGGATCATTGCGGAATTGCACCACACGTTTATCCACCAACATGGCTTCATTACTGGAACTCAACAACGGTGTTATCTCGGTGGTGGCGTTATCCAATACTTTGAAACGCCCCGCTGTCGCTACATTGATCTGGCGTAATTTTGAAGTGATACGCTCATCTGGGTTCAGATTCTCTTCGGTCAACGCATTCCACAACACGTATTCAATCGGCTGATTGTTACTACGTGCACCAAAGTCCACCTGACGGGCCGTTTTGCGGTCGGCGACGATATCAGATGCGTCACGTTCCACACCCCATGCGGTCAACAATTCCGGCATATTCGAGCTGCGATTTGCCACCATGGCCGCCATTGGATTTTCTGGATCACGTTCCGGAACATCGACCTCAGCGAATGGATCCACAAAGGTAATTAATTTGCCGCCGCGTAATACATATTGATCAATAGCGTAAAGCGTCTGCTGTGGTAATTCTTTGGGATGCACCACCATCAATAAATCAATTGATGAAGGAATACGACGGATATCTTCCGGTAACACCGAGACGTTAAACATCTCACGTAATTTACCCATTACAGCCCAGGGTTTTGCACCGCCCTCGGCATCAAGCTGACCTTTTAACGGGTCATAGCCTTCACCATCAATTGGCAATGAGCTCATCACGGCCACATTTTTACGCTGCACGTCTGACAGTTGGTAAATCAACCGAGTCAGATCGTATTCCAGTACATCTTCCATTTCCGGTTGAAAGAAACGGATACGTTCTAAACCATCAAGAATATTGGTACCGGCAACACCGAAAAATAATGGATCGGTTTCGCCTTCAATCGGAATAGATTGCAGACCATATTGCTGAGCACGCTGCTCATGATCGGAAAAAGGTCTGGGGTTAATGACTTTAACCTGAACCATGCCATCAGAAGCGCGTTGATATTCCATCAACAGTTCCTGCACCCTCTGGGCATAGGCTTTTAATGAAGGCAGAGCCTGAGCTACCTGCTCGGAATAATAAAACCGCAGAGTTATAGGTTGCTGCAACGAAGACAGAATGTTCAATGAACCTTCTGACAAGGTGTACAGCTTGTCCTCTGTCAAATCGACCCGAGCGGATTTGAAATTGCCGTTTACAACAATAATAAAAGCGATAAACAGAATAACGGCCAGAATCAAACCGGTTGAAGATAAAAGTTGTTTATTCATTGCTGACTGGTGCTCCTAATCGGCTTTACGTGCATTCACTATCAAGGCGTTGGCAAACAACCAGATAGCGATAAGCGCTGCAAAATACAAAATGTCACGTAAATCAATTACCCCTTTGGAAATCGCATCAAAGTGGGTTAGAAAACTGAATGAACTAATGGCATCGACCAAAGGCTGTGGTGCCCAGCTACTGAAGAAATCCAGCACAATGCCGTAACCGGCCAGTACAAATATCAGGCTGACAATCAGGCTAAGTACAAAGGCAATGACCTGGTTTTTCGTTACCGCTGAAATACAGGAACCAATCGCCAAGAAACCACCGGCCATCAGGAAACTGCCAACAAAGCCGGTGAAGATCACGCCGTTATCCGGGTTACCCAGATAATTTACGGTGATCCACAACGGGAAGTTCAGAATCAACGCCAAACCGGTAAAGGCCCAAGCAGCAAAGAATTTACCCAGCACGGCTTCAAAGACTGATACTGGCAAGGTCATTAACAACTCGATTGAACCACTCTTGCGTTCTTCCGCCCATAAGCGCATCGAAATAGCTGGGATCAATAAGATGTATAACCACGGATGTAATGAAAAGAATGGATACAGGTCGGCTTCGCCACGAGCAAAGAAATTGCCCACATAAAATGTCGAGAAACCAGCCAATAATAAAAAGATAATAATAAAAACATAGGCAACGGGGGTGGCGAAATAACCGCCAAACTCACGTTTCATGATGAACCAGATATTCAGCATATTCATCATTTAACTCCTGCAGTACTAGGCAAAGTGATGCTACGGAAAACTTCATCTAATCGGCCACTTTCGGCATAAAGTGAAGCGATTTCCCAACCTTGTTCACGAATTCTTTCTGACAAAGCAATGGTGATATGGGCGCTGGCTTTCGGAAACACTCGAATGCCATTACCTAATGTCAGCAATTCGGCATCAGCGACAAAATCCAGAGCCTTAACAAACTGCAACAATTTAGTGTTATCGATTTCGTTGACTGTCAATACCACCGCGTTGTGATAGCGAGATTTCGCTTCCAACTCAGCAGGTGTTCCATCAAACACGACTTTGCCACTGGCAATCACCACGTTTCGAGTACACAGAGCATTCACTTCTTCGAGGATATGGGTCGAGATAATAATGGCTTTGTCTTCTGCCATTTCGTTAATCAAGGTACGAACTTCGTGTTTTTGATTCGGATCCAGACCATCGGTCGGTTCATCCATAATCAATACCGGCGGGTTATGCAAAATGGCCTGCGCCAGACCAACACGACGTTTATAACCTTTGGATAAGGTTTCAATCGGCTGATACATTACGTTAAGGATTCGGGCACGCTCTGCAGCAGATGCCACTGCACGTTTTTTATCGGCACCGGATAAACCACGAATATCCGCAATAAATTTCAGGAAACTGTCCGGTGTCATGTCTGCGTAAGCAGGTGCACCTTCGGGTAAATATCCGAGGCTGGCTTTTACCGAAATAGGATCAGTTGAAACATCATAACCACAGACTCTTACGGTACCGCGAGTGGGTGCCAGAAAGCCGGTTATCATCTTCATTGTGGTGGATTTACCTGCACCGTTCGGGCCGAGAAATCCAAGTACTTCGCCTTTACTGACTGAGAATGTCACACCATCCACAGCTCGAATCTCGCCAAAATGCTTGGCCAGATCTTCAATCTCAACTCTGAGTGTCATACTTAAAGCGTCCCCCGCTTCATCAAAAGCATTTTCAAACCGGGCATTATTCAGCCCCTTCCGCTATTACGTCAAGCTTAATACATTAAAGTTTTCAGGAAATTCTCCCGCACAATAACGGGAAACCACTCCCGACAGGCATTGGGGCCTGTATAACTTTCTAAACCACCATCGCTTGGGGTCATTTTTTGTCCAACACGGCGTAATTTATGCGATATAGTCATCTTCATAAGTCATTTCCTTCATTGCATCGACTGAAACTAGTCCCTACTGAAAAATAAACGGACCCTATGCATTTTTTTGCTGTCAGAAATGCGCTATGGTGAAATCTGACAATTAATCTCTCTGGATGTTTTATGGCCGCAAATTCATTTTTTCAACGCAGTCGTCAAGTGTGGTGGAACTTCACAGATTCATTCCGCGATGCTGACAGCCGTCGACAAATATCCAAAGCTTTGCTGCTGGCTGTTGCCATCATCGTGTTGCTTTTTATCGTCATCATGATTTGGTGGAGCGCTCCCCCAAGTGCATTTGATCCTAAAAACAATGCCCGCGATATGGCTGCAGAAAGACAACATGAACTGGTTACGGGCTATACGTCCACAGCAACGCTTATCACCTTGGCCAACACACTGCTTGATAAGCCCGGCGGTTATTTAACCAACGACGTGATGCCACCATCAGTGTGGATGGACAATATGCCTAACTGGGAGTTCGGCGTTTTGGTGCAGATTCGCGACTATTCACGTGCCCTGCGCAACGACATTAGTCGTTCCCAGTCTCAATCCGCAGAAGACAAAGATCTGATCATTGCTGAGCCGCAATTTAATTTTAATTCTGACTCATGGTTATTTCCGTCTACCGAAAGCGAATATCGAGACGGTGTAAAAGCTTTAGAACGTTATTTAGCCCGTCTGGCTGACGTCGAAAGTGAAGAAGCACAGTTTTATGCTCGAGCAGATAATCTGGCTGCCTGGTTGGGTATCGCTGAAAAACGTTTAGGCAGTTTATCTCAACGTCTTGGTGCCAGCGTGGGGCAGATACGTGTGAATACTGATTTGGCAGGCGATCCCACTGCACATCAATCCACTATTACTCAGCTAGAAAAAGTGACCAAAACACCCTGGACGAAAATTGATGATGTGTTTTATGAATCACGTGGTTCCATCTGGGCGATGATTCATCTGCTCAAAGCAGCAGAGCATGATTTTGCCGATGTTTTACAAAAGAAAAATGCACTGATCAGTCTGCGTCAAATTATTAGAGAACTTGAAGCCACTCAAGCTACCGTCTGGAGCCCGATCATCTTAAACGGCAGTGGCTTTGGTTTGTTCGCTAATCATTCCTTAGTCATGGCGTCTTATGTCTCACGAGCTAATGCGGCAATGATTGATCTACGACGTTTGCTTGAACAGGGTTAAAATCAACTCTTCATTTCTGATCTTGAATAGGTCCAGCAGTCAATGAGTTATAAAACCTCTGTCAAAATTCGGCTTCATATCAACGACAAAGTCGCGTTGGGGCCGGGGAAAGCAGATTTACTCGACGCTATTATTCAACACGGGTCTATTTCTGCTGCGGGCCGGGCCATGGGTATGTCGTATAAACGCGCCTGGGATTTGGTCAATACCATGAATGAAAGTTTTGCCAAACCAATTGTATTGACCGCTAAAGGCGGCAGTCATGGTGGTGGTGCTGAAGTCACGGAACTCGGCAAACAAGTTTTAAATCAGTACCGACATGCACAACGACAGGCTGAAAAAGCCATCGAACAGGAAATGAACACCCTATCAGAGCAATTAACGCTCTGATTCCCTTAATCATCGCCTTATAAAAATTCATTTACAGCCCTCGGTATATATGCTGGAATACATCGAATTTTCCAGCTTGTGGTGAGACTTAATATGAAACGTTGGTTTTCCCTGTTATTTATCAGTCTATTGTTGACCTCGACTGCTCAGGCACAACCATTACTCAAATTATCCACTACCACCAGTACCGATAACACCGGCCTTTTAAGCGTATTAAATAATGCTTTCACCGAGTCAACTGATATTAAAGTCGCCGTAATTGCGGTTGGTACCGGTCAGGCTTTAAAACTGGGAGCGAATGGTGATGTCGATGTGGCCCTGGTACATGCACCACAAGCCGAGCTTGAATATGTCGAAGAAGGTTATTTCATTGATCGTCGCTACGTTATGTATAACGACTTTGTTATGGTTGGCCCGACAGATGATCCAGCCGGCATTGCATCAGCTAAAAACATCAGCGAAGCCATGCAGAAAATTGTCGAATCTGGCAGCCGGTTTGTTTCCCGTGGAGATGATTCCGGTACCCATAAAAAGGAACTCGAACTCTGGCAAAGTGCCAATATCAGCCCTTCTGGTAGCTGGTATGTGCAAGCCGGACAAGGCATGGGGGCGGTACTGAAAATTGCTGATGAAATGTCAGGCTATGCATTAACTGATCGAGGTACCCAAATCGCCTATCAGGACAAAATGCAATTAAAGCTGCTGTTTGAAGGCGGATCAATGTTGTCCAATCCCTATCACATCATGGCGGTGAATCCTGAAAAACACCCCCATGTCCAAGCCGCTATGGCAAAACAGTACATGGATTTTGTGACCGGAGAACAGGGCAAACACATCATCGATAACTTTGCTTTAAACAATCAACAATTATTTTTTACTGCACTGCCTGGAAACGATTAAAGCAGAAATAAAAAAGCCGCTGTTAGTAAAACAAACAGCGGCTTTTTACTAATTGATTTTAAAGAATTAAATCAGAATGCCCACTGGCTGCGAACCTGAAATACACTGGGTTTTCTGCCATCATACAATCCACCGTCAATATCTAAGACATGCACATAATCCGCCGAGAAACGTAACATCGGCACCGGATACCAGTTGAGTCCTAGTGTCATTGAGTCAGCTTCACCGCCATTAATCCCGCCATCATTCAAATCAAGTGAACTGTAACGCATGGCCACTTCCCAGGCACCGATGCCACCATCACCCACTCGATGATTAGGTTTAATGCCACCAAATACGCCGTTTTTATAGGGACGGGATTCGCCAGTTAGCAAATAACTGCTTTGTACATACCAGCCATCAAAATCGGCATTACTGATATTGTCACGATCTACTGAGGTACGAATATATTCTGCTTGTGCAGTGAAAGGACCGATTACTGTGGCGAGTTCCAGGCCGGTTTTCAGCATACTGTCGGCATTATCAATTGCAGAAGTATCTACAATTCTTACACCGGAAACATTGGATTCAGGTGCCTGACTGAAACGCACCGTATTGCTTGGTTGCAAATCACGATAATTTAAACCCAAACCGATATGTAGCAATTTACCGGCTTCATTAATCGGTGAAAGAGTTCCACGCGTGCTCCAGCCCCACCCTTCATCATCCTCACCACCGGTATTACCGACTGTGTCCCCAAACACACCCGCCGCCAATGTCCAATACTGACTATTACGAGCGCCCATCACGCCGATATGCCGTCCGGCATTAAATGCTGTGGGTAAGGCACGTTCCATAAACATGGTGTTATTGGCACTGATCATGTAATCCAGACTGAACGGATCTTTGAAATTACCAACCATAATTTGATAGTTTTCAAACCCGTCGTAGGAGATAAAAGCATCAGTAATCGAACTGTTATCAAATTCGTATTCCAGTTTATAACCCCAGTCACGATATAAAGTGCCTGAAAGATATAATCGGGCACGGCGAATATCGGTGCCATCGCCCATATCCGGTGAGCCACCATAAGTCGCAGCATCTACTTGAACTCGTCCGCCAACTTTCGTGGAAAATTGTCCATCGCGGGTTTTCAGCGTTAAGCCACCTTGAGTAGAAATTTCGACATCAGAGGGTTTGGTTGCTTCAGCCAGCTTTTCATCAATCTCGGCTTTTTCCTGAGCTTGGGTAGTTTTATTTGCTGCCAGTTCCTCCATCAACCGACCGTATTGTGCATCGGTCACCATGCCATTTTCATGCAGCATATTTATAAGTGTTTCAAGCTCGGAGGCCTGACTGGAAAAGCTCAGAGATAAACCGATGGCGGCTGCCAGCAGGTGTTTTTTGGATAGCATAAGTATAGCCCTCAAATTGTCAGAAAACTTCTGTAATATTATCGTCACAATTAAGAAGAAACATTAGAAGTTTTTAGCCTAAAGAGGATTTTATTTTTTGCTATTGTGAAGTGATGCTAATAAATAAACTCGTAAATGCAAATCACTGCTATTTAAGAGAAATAAACTATCAAGCCAAAACCTCATGAGCTTATTAAACGCTTTAAATTCAAGTTTATATCGGGCGTAGATTAATTTAATTTGTGCAAACTATAATTTACACCCAGTGCGCTTTAGCTAATTGTAATATTTTACCTAAAAAGCCCACTGGCTGCGTACCAGGAAGATACGTTGTTCCTGTCCATCATTTGGCCCACCGCTCACATTGAGCACATCAATATAGTTTGCTGAAAATCTCAGCATCGGCACCGGATACCAATTCACACCGTAAGTGATGTTCTGAATTTCACCACCATCAATCAGCTTGTCATTCAAATCGAGGCTGCTGTAACGCAAGGTTAATTCCTAGGCACCGATACCACCATCGCCTAAACGCTTATTAGGCGAAGGGCTGCCAAAGTCGCCACGCTCATAATTTAATGAGTCATCGGTCAGGAAGAATCCAGTTTGAAAATGCCAACCGCTGAATTGCAGATTTTCAGCATTATTACGATCAACGGTAGTCAATACATATTCTGATTGTGCAGATAAACGACCACGAATCATTGCCCACTCAAGTCCGTAACGGGTAAAACTTTTGGTGTTATCAATATCACCAGTATCGACAATATTGTTGCCGGCAACGCGGGCTTCCGGTTCATCACTGAATTCGATCACGCCGACATCTTCGACATTGCGATACATGCTGGCGATACCAAAATGTAACAGACGATCTTTTTCGTTATTAATCGGCGCTACGGTAAAACGTGCACCCACGCCCCAACCTTCATCCACAATCGGATTCTGCCGAGTTGCTGTTTCACCAAACAAACCTGCTGCTGCGGTCCAGTGCTGTTTTTTGGTATCGGCCATCACACCAATGTAACGATCACCACCAAAGGCACCCAGCAAACTACGTTCAATTAATTGCGAGTTACTGGAGCTGCTACGGTATTGCAACTGAAATGGGATTTCCATCAAACCCATACGTAAGCGTGTATCTTCAAACCCCAGATAAGAGACAAAGGAATCACGCAATTTTCCGCCGTCGGCAAAATCATAATCGAGTTGAAAACCCCAATCTTTATACATACGACCAGTCCAGGCTAATCTGGCGCGGCGAATATTGGTGCCATCACCCATTTCTGGTTTGCCCATGTAATCTGCGGCATCAATCATCAAGCGTCCACGCAGTCGGGTTTCAAATTCACCGTCGGTTGTTCTAACCCGCAAGCCACCTTTGGTGGTGACTTCTACTTCGGGAGGTTGCGTGGCTAATTCAAGTTTTTCAGCGATTTCCTGTTTTTCTTTAGCTGACTGTTGTTGGTTTTGTTCCAGCTCTGCCAGCAAGCGACCGTATTGTTCTTCACTGACCATGCCATTTTCATGCAGCATATCAACTAGCAAACGTAATTCTGAGGCTTGGCTTACGAGCGGCAAAGCGAGAAACACGACGAAAAACAATTTTAAAATCGAATGGGCATAGTTGAACTCAGCATTAAGTTGAACTGCTCGGGAAGTTATGCCTTCACGAACATAGGAAAAATTCCTATACGCAGTTTAGAGTATTGATACTGAATTCAAACTTAATTTTGAAAATTAAATGTTAGAAGATGGAACTTTCTTCAGATAGATCGTTGCCAATGTCCAGATTTACCACCGGCTTTTTCCTGCAGGCAAACATCGGTTATCACCATGCCGCGATCTACTGCTTTACACATATCGTAGATAGTTAACAGCGTTATCTGCACCGCAGTAAGTGCTTCCATTTCCACACCGGTTTGGCCCGATGTAGCAACTTCAGCCTGACAATTCACAGCATTATTGGCAGCATCAATTTCAAACTCGACTGTCACTTTACTTAGTGCCAGCGGATGACAAAGCGGAATTAAATCCGAGGTGCGTTTGGCCGCCATAATGCCGGCAATGCGGGCAATACCCAAGACATCACCTTTTTTATGATTACCCTGCTCAATCAATTTCAAAGTTTCCGGCAACATGACAATCCGCCCACTGGCGACAGCTTTGCGTTGTGTCACCGCTTTGTTGCCGACATCGACCATGTGCGCTTCACCGGCCTGATTAAAATGGGTTAATTCTGCCATTTGGGGTGTTATCCTTATGTTTTTATCCGGGAACAATCAACCAGATGTCTATTCAAGTCAAATTTTTTGCCAGCCTGCGAGAAAGTCTGGGACAGAGTGAGACCACGGTAGAACAGGCCTCTACTGTGTCCGAAGTTTGGGACCTGGCGACGCAATCAGCCACGCCACCAAACAACTTACTGGTCGCCGTCAATCTTGACTACGCCAATATGCAAAGCCTGGTGAATGATGGTGATGAAGTCGCTTTCTTCCCCCCCGTGACCGGAGGTTAATCATGGCTACGCATATTCTCGATGAAGACTTTCAGCCTTATCAATGGCTCAGTGAATTTTCCCAGCAGATGCCTGCAGGCAGAGATGGTGCAGCTGCCAGCTTTATCGGAACTATGCGTGATTATAACGATGATGCAACCGTCAGAACCATGACGCTGGAACATTATCCCGCCATGACTCAGCGTTATCTCGAACAATTAGAAAAACAAGCTAAAACCGACTGGCCGTTAAATGATTGCCTGATTGTGCATCGTGTTGGTGAAGTGTTTCCCGGTGAAGCAATTGTATTAATCGGTTGCTGGTCAGCCCATCGCCGTGCAGCTCTGGATGCGTGCAACTGGCTAATCGAAGAGTTGAAATACAAAGCGCCGTTTTGGAAAAAAGAACAGAACCAGAGTGGCGAACGCTGGGTAGAATCTAATACCGACGGTTTATAGGAGTTGACTATGATTACCGGAATTTATGCCGCATTGGCTGCGTTGTTGATTGTCGCTTTGGCTCTTAATGTCATCAGTCTGCGAAGACATCATAAAGTGGCTTTGGGCGATGGTGGACATCAGGATTTACTTGCTGCGATTCGGGCTCATGCCAATGCTGTTGAGTATCTGCCGATTGGTCTGCTGCTGCTATTACTCCTAGAACTCAGCCAAGGCCCAGCCTGGTTAATCCATTTACTGGGCAGCCTGTTTATCATCGGTCGACTGATTCACGCCAATGGTGTGAGCAAAGCCATCATTCCCCGACGAATTATTGGTATGCAAATCACCATATGGCTGTTGATCATGATGGCGATATTGAATCTGTTAGCGTTTGCCGGTATTCAACTACCGGGCTGAGTCTTCATCCAATCCCAACTCTGACCATATCGCATCAACTCGAGCGACAATAGCAGGATCTTTCTCAATAGGTCTGCCCCACTCACGGTTAGTTTCGCCAGGCAATTTATTGGTCGCATCCATACCCATTTTTGAACCAAGCCCTGATACCGGCGAAGCAAAATCCAGATAATCAATCGGTGTATTTTCAATTAAAACTGTATCGCGAGCCGGATCCATCCGCGTGGTAATGGCCCAGATTACATCCTGCCAATCGCGCACGTTCACATCATCATCGACGACGATCACGAATTTTGTATACATAAACTGCCGTAAAAACGACCAAACGCCCATCATCACCCGCTTGGCATGACCGGCATATTGTTTTTTCATGCTGACGACTGCCATACGATAGGAACAGCCTTCAGGCGGCAGATAAAAATCGACAATCTCCGGAAACTGCTTCTGCAGAATCGGCACAAATACTTCATTTAATGCCACACCCAATATTGCCGGTTCATCGGGTGGTCGGCCAGTATAAGTGCTGTGATAAATCGGGTTCTTACGCTGGGTAATACGCTCAATAGTAAATACCGGGAAGCTGTCGACTTCATTGTAATAACCGGTGTGATCACCATACGGCCCTTCCGGCGCCATATCATCGGGATAGATAAAACCTTCCAACACAATCTCGGCATGGGCAGGTACCTGCAAATCGCTACCGATACATTTCACTAATTCGGTTTTACTACCTCGTAGCAAGCCAGCAAACGCATATTCAGAAAGTGTGTCCGGAACAGGCGTCACGGCGCCTAAAATAGTTGCCGGATCACAACCCAATACGACAGCAATCGGAAACGGTTCGCCAGGATGCGTTTGCTGCCATTCTTTAAAATCCAGCGCCCCACCCCGATGCGATAACCAACGCATGATTACCCGATTTTTACCAATCACCTGTTGGCGATAAATCCCGAGATTCTGCCGAGTTTTATGCGGCCCTTTAGTCACCACCAAACCCCAGGTAATTAATGGTGCAGCATCTTCCGGCCAGCACAGTTGTATCGGATACTCAGCCAAATCAATAGCATCGCCCTCAATCACCTGGTCCTGACAAGGTGCCTTTTTCACCACCTTCGGGCCCATATTTAAAACCTGACGAAAGATCGGCAACTTATCCCAGGCATCTTTCATACCCTTAGGTGGTTCCGGCTCTTTCAAAAACGCCAGCAACTTACCCACTTCACGCAATGCCTCAACCGAATCCTCGCCCATCCCCAACGCAACCCGTTTTGGCGTACCAAACAGATTAGCTAATACAGGAATCTTGCTGCCTTTAGGGTTCTCAAACAGAATTGCCGGACCACCAGCACGCAACACCCGATCACAAATCTCCGTCATCTCCAGATGGGGATCTACCTCGGTGGTGATGCGTTTTAGTTCGCCCTGTTTTTCCAGGTTGGTGATGAAGTCTCTTAGGTCGGTGTATTTCATGAACTTTGTTGTATTTTAATTTATATTAAGTTGTAGCTTAGCAGGTTCACTGGAGAAACAATGCAGAATGGCAAATTAATATGGCATGTTGCATGTGATGAGTCGGGGATTGATGGTCAAAAATTCTATGGCTTTGGTTCTCTTTGGATGAAATATCAAAGACGGGGAGATTTCGTTCGAATAATTAGAGATTTGAGGAATCAGCATAATTACTTTAATGAAATAAAATGGAATAAGGCACATAAAAAAGACTGTGCAAATTTTTACGAAGATTTAGTTGATACCTTTTTCAAACATGAATGGCTAGCATTTCATTGTATAGTCATTCGGAAAGGTCTAGTTGATAAGTCATTCCATGATGGTGATTATGATCTCGCCATGCAAAAACACTTCACAAAGTTGATCCAAACGAAAATAGCAACCGTCAAAAAAGCACACCCTAAAAGACTATCAGAGTTCAGAATTGAAGTAGATCCACTTCCCTTCAGATATCAAAAAGCTGATGAGGCTTTCCACATCATTGCTAACAGAATGCTGAAAAGTACTTTCGGTGAAGCCCCCATACGAAGCGTAATTACAAAAGATTCGAAAGACTCGGAACATATTCAAATTGCAGATTTTTTACTGGGGGCAGTGATGAGTGGATTTCAAAGAAGAGCTTCATCACCAGCCAAAATCAATGTTGCTCGTTTTATTGCTAGCTATTTAGGTTGGACCGATCTTAGCTATGACACGAGGCCTTCAGAAAGAAAGTTTAATATTTGGTACTTCTATGACCCAACGAAAGGTCCAAGAGAAATTGAAACAAAAGATGTTTCACTAAAGTACAAGCTACCAGGAAAGATATTAAGTTAAGGTCTCTAAAGTAAGAATCAAAGGGTCAGCAGACTTGATTTTTATCTGTGAACTATGGCCCACTGTTCATTTTTTGCGTGGCCAAAAAACGAACAAAAAAAAGGCCAGCCCATGCTCGCCCTGCGGGTTCCCTGCGCTTCTCAATCAGTTTGGAACATGACGAAAACTCGCTGCGCTCAAACACTCGTCATGTTTGGTCCAAACTGATCCACGAAGCTCGGCTTCGCATAAGGGCATCGAGAAAATGCCCCAAAACATGAGGCTAGCGGATCCCCCTTTGGTGTTGCCGATAAAAATGGTTATCTCAGGATAAGAAATCGGAATGTCTGAGCGCAGCGAGTTTTTTCGATTTCCCTGAGATAACCATTTTTATCGGGGAGCCGCAGGCCAACACATGGGGTGCCTTTTTCTTTGGTTCGTTTCTTTTGGGCGAACAAAAGAAATGAACGCCCCGCGGCAGCGTTCCAAATCAAAATTTAACTCTGATTGTTGGGTTTCATTGCATTCAACCCAACCTACCCTCGAAACCAAAACCCCACTCACACTGGTACAAAAATCAACGCCAACACATCATTCTGATAATCCCCGGTCGTTTTATACTCACGATAGCCTTTTGACATAGCAGCACCTACAGCATATTGATCGCCGTTATATTGCAAAATAACCGAATCACGCTCACCATTTTCCAGTTGGAAAAAGTGGCTTTCGAGCTGCAATGTTTGTCCAGGTAATAAATCGGGTTTGGTGCTGGCAATAATTAAACCGTGTCGATCGGTGAACAGACCAAAGGCACCGTTGAGGATCTGTTGGTTATTATCTCGCGGTAACGAGTCTTGCAACATCGCTAGAAATTCAGGTTTGCCATCGAAGACCACGCAGATTCCGCCAACAGTTTTATTGTTATGTTGCGCTCGTATGGAGGTCTGATAAAGATAGGTGTGTTGGCCGTTATACAGAGGCGTAGCGGTAAATGGTGAAACGGTATAGTGCTTGGAATCTGAGACAGCGAGAGTTTTTTTAATCACCGCCTGATCGGGCATGGTTTGGCCGATTAAATGGTTTTCATCGATATTGGAAACCGCGACGATTGTGCCGTTGCTATCGAATAACATCAGGTTGGTGTAAACCGTATAAAGACCATTGATGTATTCAAGTACGCTCGCCAGCGTTGCATCATCCTGATGACTACGTAACGGTTGAGCCAAAATTTCACGAAAACAAGATGTAAGTGCCCACCAACGAACATCATTGGCGCGTTCATAAAGATTGCGATCCATGATATCGACGGCGAGAAATGCCTGAAACTGCACGTCACTGAGTAAAGAACTGACGACGGTGTTGCAAAGATCGTCTATCGATTCATCAAACACGCCTTTGGTGCGATAACCGATAGTGCGGATTTCTTCCAGCACTGGCATGAATTCAATAGCATTGCGCTTGGCAGAAACAATCTGCCCATTGAGAACTACCAGACTTAAATCATCAACCACCCGTTCGGCACGGTAGGCAATATTTTGCAGGGTCTTGGAAAAGATGCTTGAGCGCTGTAATTGAACGGCATCACTTTTAGTAGCAGCGCTTTTTTCTGCAAACGCTTTTTGCACTGGCCGTAAGATAAGCCCAAGCCAATTGAGTCCGTTATAGCCTTGGTAACCTTTGGTTTTGTTTTGATGAGACAGGAAATTCTGCTCTTCCAGTTCAATGAAATTGATTCCGCTTTGACCTGAGCCACTAACCCGGTAACCAAAAGGTAGAATCTGTTCGTTACTGCTACTTATCACCCGATTGTTTTGATCGAGGATGGCGATTATTTCATCCTCACCGACCAGATTCGCGAAAATGCCGTTTACTTCATCTTCAAATCGAAAACACAGACAGAGCACACCCAACAAATTGCCACCATGCTGTTCATCATCACGAATAGGTGCTGAGAAAATATGTGCCGCCCGACGCCCGGACTGAAGATTGGAACGGCGAAATGTTTCAACATAAGGCTGGGTGGTTTCCAGAGTTTCCCGAATCAACGGATCGTTGCTGTTTACGACTTGGTTAGTCTCATCAAGATTTGCTCGAACACGCCCTTGTGTATCGAGAATCAAAATCTCGTCATAGACACTGTATTTAGTGGTGTATTCGTGAAGGCGATCAACGATGGCCTGATGTTGCTGCTCTGTCGGGGTGGATTCACGCAGAAAGGTGCGAATATCATCGTCGGTGGCAAGGAAACCCACGTCTGCAGTACGTTCAAACAAATTTCGGATCAGGATATCAATAGCGACCTGAGCCCGCGCACTGCATTCTAACTCTAGTTTACGGATATTTTCCTTCACCAGATTATTGATAAGATTGGCTTGCAACTCTTTGAAGTGTCGCCGTGTTACCTCCATATCGTCAATCAACGTTGGTGTCACAGAATGACTATTGATTTTGCCGATGAGCGTGACCTTCTGCCACCATTCTCCAAGTGAAAGAAACGTGTGATTGTATTGCGTTACTAACGGCATAAAGCGAATACATGAAGCGTGTAACGTTGAAATATCTTTATTGTCCATTTCGTCTGCATATCCATCCGAACGACACTACGCAGCCTGCATCCTTACAGTTTTCGCCCCGTTGCTAAGCTGAAGTCATCTATGGCTGACCCGAAACTTTTTGAGTGATTTGCTTATATCACTTGGCGCTAACAGTGACATTTTCAGCTAAAAGGCACAATACCTATTAAGTTTAATTTTCATACAACAATTTATTAGCTTGCTTTTTAATCTAATCAGCCCAATATTAGTTTTACAATTGTTAAATAAAACTGTGAAAACAGCAGGTTGGAGGTTGCTATGGCTGGAGGTTGGTCTCGAGATGGCGCAGTTCAGGATCAGATAGATGCCAGTGTTGAAGATGGTATTCAACAGGCTCGTTCTCGTTTGCCAAAAGGCGAAAGTCTGACGCATTGTGAAGAGTGCGAAAAAGAAATCCCCCAGGCAAGACGTGAGGCGGTTCCAGGTGTTCGCCTTTGCGTGACTTGTCAGGAAATTGTCGACAAAGAAAACAAAGCGTTCAATCTGTTTAATCGACGTGGCAGTAAAGATAGCCAGCTGCGCTAGTCTTTCATTTGAATATAAAAATGAGCATTTCGGTGCTCTTTTGCTTTTAATCCCATTACTGTGTAAAGCTGTAACTGTGTTGTGCTCGGGAACCAGTTTTCTGAATCCTCCGCAGTTCACAAGAAATTGATATAGGCCAGTTTAAAGTCTGAGATTGAAAGTCTGATGCTTTATCTGGCTCACTTTTAGAGAGATATAAAATGAAGAAATTATTACTCGCGTTGCCTTTCATTTTCGCAGCGCAGCTGGCTGTGGCAATTGATGATCAGGATAAAGAAAATTATAAAAACAATTACACCACACAATTAAAACCACTGGTTGTACAACAGTTAAGTGCTGACAGACCAGAAATGACTGCTGGCGCCGTTGATGCTGAAGCAACTGCTTATGTCGCTAAAATGGCAGAATGTCAGTTCGTGGCATTAAGCCAGTTCCCAGAAAACTATCGTGATAAAGCGATTATGCCGGTAGCCGAAGGCGCTGATATCGCTGAGACGACATATGCGTTAAATCAAGAGCTGCTGCAAGATATTGAAACAGGCAAGCTGTCTAAAGATAGAGCAACGATGATGATTACCAATGCTCAGGAATCTGTGCAAATGTGTATGAACTCATAAAATTAAGACAACTGTGTTTATAAAAAAGGGCCTTTCGGCCCTTTTTTTGTTTATGCAGCAATGCCAGTATGTCTTAACAGCGCATCAATCTGCGGCTCACGGCCACGGAATTCGATAAACAATTCCATCGGTTCGCGGCTACCGCCCTGCTCCAGAATAGCTTCAAGGAATTCCAGACCAGTTTGCCGATCAAAAATGCCTTTCTCTTCAAATTTGGAGAACGCATCAGCTGAAAGTACTTCTGCCCATTTATAGCTGTAATAGCCTGCGGCATAACCGCCAGCAAAGATATGGGCAAAACTGTGCGCAAAGCGATTGAATTTGGGCGGTTTGACCACAGTAACTTCATCCCGAACCTGTTCAAGAATTTTCTCGACCTGATTCGGCTCATTGGGGTTAAATTCCAGATGCAGACGGAAATCAAATAACGAGAATTCCAGCTGACGTAACATCATCATTGCCGATTGGAAGTTTCGCGCTGCAATCATTTTATCGAACAGTTCATCAGGCAGTTTTTCACCGGTTTGGTAATGACCGGAAATCAAATCCAGTGCCTCACGTTCCCAGCACCAGTTTTCCATAAACTGACTTGGTAATTCGACCGCATCCCACGCCACACCATTAATACCGGATACTCCGGCATATTCAATTTTGGTGAGCATATGATGTAGACCATGTCCAAATTCATGGAATAACGTGGTCACTTCATCATGAGTGAACAAAGCCGGTTTATCACCGACGGGCTCAGAGAAGTTACAGGTCAAAAACGCCACTGGAATTTCAATACCGTCGGCGGTACGACGGCGTGCTTTACATTCATCCATCCACGCACCGCCACGTTTATGCTGACGGGCATATAAATCAAGATAGAACTGAGCACGAACGCTGCCATCCTCGGCGACAATCTCAAAAAAACGTACATCATTATGCCAGACATCCACATCATGACGTTCCCGAATATCCAGACCGTATAAACGATTCACCACAGCAAACAGCCCACTGACCACTTTGTCTTCAGGGAAATACGGTTTTAATTCTTCCTGTGAAATCGAATAACGCTGCTGCCGTAATTTTTCAGCGAAATAAGTGACATCCCAGGCTTCCAGCTGACCTTGATCAGCGGTGACTTTGGCAAAGGCACGTAATTCGGCATATTCATTTTCGGCAATCGGTTTAGACCGCTTTGCCAAATCTTGCAAAAAGTCTAAAACCTGCTGCGGTGACTGGGCCATTTTGGTCGCCAATGAACGCTCTGCATGGTTGGCAAACCCCAGCAGATTCGCCAGTTGGTGCCGCAGATTTAGTATATCCAGCATCACTTGGGTGTTATCCCATTTACCAGCATGCGGACCTTGATCAGAAGCTTTGGTGGCAAACGCGGTATACATTTCCTCACGCAGCTCACGATTATCAGCATAAGACATGACTGGCATATAGGATGGGAAATCCAGGGTAAATAACCAGCCTTCCTCACCTTCACGCTTGGCCATTTGCTCAGCCATTTCAATAGTGGATGGTGGTAAACCGGATAATAATGACTCATCGGTGATCAGCTTGCGCCAGGCGTGAGTGGCATCCAGCAGATTTTCTTCAAACTTAGCGGTGCGTTCGGTCATCTGCTGCGACAACTTTTTAAATTCATCACGCTTGGCCTGATCTAATTCAACACCGGATAAACGAAAGTCACGAACCGCGTTATCAATGACTTTTTTCTGTGCCGTATCCAATTTCTGGTACTCAGCGCCTTCAGCAATGGCCTTGTATGCTTGATACAGTGTTTCATTCTGACCCAGTTCAGTGGAAAATTCGCTGAGCTTTGGCAGGCAGGCATTGTATGCCTGACGCAACTCTTCGGAATTCATGACTGAATTCATATGGCTGACTGGCGACCAGACACTGTCGATCAGTGCGTCCATTTCTTCCATCGGATGCACTAATGTTTCCCATGTGGGCTCTGACAGCGTACTTAAAATAGTGTCGATTTTATTGCGAGCGGTGCTCAACGCATGATCAATTGCGGGCTCAACTTGCTCGGCTTTGATTGCGGAAAATGGCGGTAAACGGTGATTTTCCAATAATGGGTTGCTCATAATTATGTCCTGATTAAGTTCGGTATCGCCCGCAGTATGGCGTTTGAAGTTACTGTCATGGTAACGCAACAAAACAGTCATCACACTGCAATATCATATAGATAAGGTTCGCTCAGAATTTTAAGTGAATGAGTGCCTTATGCAAACACAACTAAGTCACAAGCAAAAGCTGAAAGTTCGCACCGTGTTCATATCGGATATCCATCTTGGCTTCCGAGGATGCAGTGCAGAACTCCTCCTTAACTTTTTACATAATGTGGAATGCGAATATCTTTATCTGGTCGGCGATATTATCGACGTCTGGGAAATGAAAAAGCGCATGTACTGGCCTCAGGAACATAATAACGTCGTTCGTACGTTGCTGGGTAAAGCTAAACACAATACCAAGGTCATCTTCGTCCCCGGAAACCATGATGAGATTCTGCGGGATTATGATGGCGCTGTGTTCGGTAACGTTCAAATTCACAATGAAATTATTCACACCACTGCTGACAAACGAAAATTGCTGATTATTCACGGTGATCAATTTGATAGCGTGGTGAAAATATCGCCGATGCTGGCCAAAATTGGCAGCCGGCTGTATGAGTTTTTACTTAGAGCCAACCGCTGGGTAAATTATTTCCGTCGTAAGATGGGGTTTACTTACTGGTCACTGGCGGCATTTTTAAAACACAAAGTAAAAAATGCGGTGCAATACATAAGTAATTTTGAAGAAGCTGTGGCGCATGAAGCGGCTAAACAAGGTGTTGATGGCGTAGTCTGCGGCCATATTCACCGAGCCGAAATTACCCGTATCCAGAACATCGATTATTACAACTGCGGTGACTGGGTAGAAAGTTGTACAGCTTTAGTTGAACACTCGAATGGCCAGATGGAAATTATTCCCTGGGCAGAACTGTTTAATGAGCAAGTTTTGATAGCAAAAGCCGCTTAATGAAATTAGTGATTGTGACTGATGCCTGGGAGCCTCAGGTCAATGGTGTTGTACGCACCTTGGGCAAAACCCGTGATCATCTGTTAGAGATGGGCTATGAGGTGATCATGATCACTCCACTGAATTTTAAAACCATTCCCTGCCCTACATATCCGTCTATTCGTTTAGCTTTACTGCCTTATCGAAAACTTGCCAATATGTTGGAAAATTTGCGGGCTGACGCAGTGCACATCGCGACTGAAGGCCCGTTGGGAATGGCAGCAAGACGTTGGTGTTTACGCAATGAAATTCGTTTTACCACTTCATTTCATACCCAATTTCCTGAATATTTACGACTACGTTTACCGATACCACTGAGTTGGAGTTACGCGTGGTTGCGACGCTTTCATCGACCAGCTACACGAACCTTAGTACCGACCATTTCACAACAGCAACGTCTGCAGCACTATGGATTTCGGGATGTTTACGTGTGGGGACGCGGTGTAGATACCCAAATATTTAAAGCGGATATTGCCATCGAATATGATTTGCCTCGCCCGATTTTTATTAACATGGGCCGAGTGGCCGTTGAAAAAAACATTGAAGCATTTCTGGATCTGCAGTTGCCGGGCAGCAAAGTGGTGATTGGTGATGGTCCCGATTTGGAAACGCTGCAAAAACGTTATCCCAAAGTATTGTTTACTGGTGCCAAATATGCCGAGGAGCTTGCAGCTTATTTATCTGGGGGTGATGTATTTGTGTTTCCCAGTAAGACAGATACCTTTGGATTGGTAATTTTGGAAGCGATGGCCTGTGGGCTTCCTGTAGCAGCTTTTCCAGTGACCGGCCCAAAAGATATTGTCATTAAGGGCCAAACCGGAGAGATCGATTGGGACCTGCAACAAGCGGCATTGAATGCGCTGAATCTGCAAAAAAATGATTGTATTGTTTTTGCTCGTGAAAATAGCTGGCAGAAATGCAGCGAAGTTTTCGCCAGCTATATGTACAACAATGGGGCTCCCACCCCAATCAAAACGGCGCAAAAGCTCAGTCCAAAAGCTGAATAGTTATCAATAGCGTGTTGCAAAGTGACAACAGCGTCATACTTTCTAGGTATTCGTACAACAGACTACTTGATTAGCCTAGAACTGCCGTGAGATTATTCCTCGTATATTCGTATAAGGAATACCGCAAATGTTCAAAGCAAAAGGTTTTTTCAGAATCAGCCTGATCAGCATGGTTGTTCTGTTTACAGGATGTGCGACCACACAACAAAATCCGGATGAACGTGATCCGTTCGAAAGTTACAACCGCGCCATGTACAAATTTAACGATACCGTTGACCGCGCTGTCTTGAAACCGGTAGCAAAAGGTTATGATGCCGTGGTTCCCGATGCAATCAGCTGGGGTGTCAGTAACTTTTTCAGCAACCTGAATGATATTACTGTCGCTATCAATAGCTTGCTGCAAGGTAAATTCAGCCAGGCTGCTGATGATACTGGACGTTTTCTGTTAAACAGTACGGTGGGTGTTGCTGGTATTTTTGATGTCGCTGGTCATGCTGGTAACAAAAAACGTAATGAAGATTTCGGTCAGACGTTGGGGGTTTGGGGAGCAGAACCTGGTGCCTATATCGTATTACCATTCTTTGGCCCGCGTACCGTGCGTGATTCGTTTGGTTTAGTCGGAGACATGTTTACTGATCCAGTCATGTATGTTGAAGGTCCGGGAGCACGAAATGCTTTAGCTGGAACCCGTCTGGTTGATACCCGCGCCAATCTGCTTAAAACGCAACGTGTATTGAGCGAAGCGACAGACGATGAATATGCATACGTGCGCAACGCTTATCTGCAACGTCGTCAATATCTGGTTTACGATGGTAATCCACCAAATGATGATGATTATGATTTATTTGATGACGAGTAATCCGTCACACCAATCGTTATAATAAAAAGAGCCGGATTTATTCCGGCTCTTTTTATTTCAAGGATCCACCATCGGTAGTTAAATGACTTCACTCTTATTTACCTTGGCGATTATCAGTGGTTTTGTCCTGCTGATTTGGGGGGCAGATAAATTCATTGATGGCGCGGCGGGCATTGCGTCAAACTTGGGTGTTGCCCCGCTGATTGTCGGATTAACCATTGTTGGTTTTGGCACCTCCGCTCCGGAAATGATGGTATCAGCCCTTGCCGCTTTTGACGGCGCCCCTGCACTAGGCATAGGTAATGCGATTGGTTCGAATATCACCAATATCGGGCTGGTTTTGGGGATCACAATTGTTATCGCCCCTTTGGCAGTTCATTCAGTTACGTTAAGACGCGAATTCCCGGTTTTAGTATTCATCATGTTCCTTGCCCTGCTGTTATTACTGTGGGATATGGAGCTGAATCGTATTGATGGCATTATTCTGTTTTCTGGGTTTATTCTGACCTTGTGCGGCATGGCATGGTTAGCTGTTAAGAGTGCACAAGACGATCCGCTGAAAATTGAATTCACCCAGGAATATGCACAACCTAAATTACCGCTAAAAAAAGCCATCATCGTTTTTTTTATAGGTCTCATTGCTCTGTTAGCAGGTTCCAAACTATTAGTTTGGGGAGCCACAGAAGTTGCGCAGTTACTAGGTATAAGTGATCTGGTGATTGGTTTAACTGTGGTCGCCATTGGCACCAGTTTGCCCGAATTAGCTGCCTGTATATCTTCTGCATTAAAAAATGAGCACGATATTGCTGTGGGCAATATCCTGGGCTCGAATATCTTTAACCTGCTGGCAGTATTGGCGATGCCGGGGCTGATTCAACCATCCAAAGTGGATACATTGCTGCTAACACGCGATTTTAGCTTTATGATTGCGCTGACAATTGTGCTTTATTTGTTTGCACGTTTTTGTTTGAAAGGCCAACTTGGACGCCCGGTTGGTTTATTACTGCTCATGGTTTATGCAGGCTATATAAGTTTGCTGGCCTATCAAGGTATGCATAACGGTATATGAAGATTGATGCGGAAAAATTAAAAAAACTGGCACTGGCGGTCATTGATACTGAACTAGAGTCAGTGATGTTGTTGCGGGATCGGATCGATGATGATTTTGTCCGTGCCTGTGAATACCTGCTGCAATGTCAGGGACGAATAGTGGTAATTGGAATGGGCAAATCCGGCCATATCGGCAGCAAAATTGCCGCCACATTAGCCAGTACCGGTAGCCCTGCTTTTTTTGTTCATCCCGGCGAAGCCAGTCATGGTGATTTGGGCATGATTACTGATAAAGACGTGGTACTTGCCTTGTCAAACTCCGGCGAAACCGCTGAGATCCTAACCATTTTGCCTCTTATTAAACGTCTCGGCGTACCGTTAATTACCATGAGCGGCCGGATGGATTCGACACTTTCATCATGTGCCGATGCGGTGATTAATGTCAGTGTGTTTAAAGAAGCTTGTCCACTTGGCTTAGCACCGACATCCAGCACGACGGTTGCGTTGGTAATGGGCGATGCATTAGCGATTGCTTTATTGGAGACTCGCGGCTTTACCGCCGAGGATTTTGCACTTTCCCACCCGGGCGGTAATCTTGGTCGACGTTTATTGCTACGGGTCAGCGATATCATGCATAGCGGAACCGCTATACCTCAAGTCAATCAACAGGCATTATTGCGTGAAGCACTGATTGAAATGTCCAAAAAAAGTCTGGGCATGACGGCAGTGGTGGATAATGAGAGCAAATTAGTCGGCATATTCACCGATGGGGATTTGCGTCGTGTGTTGGCACAGGAAGTAGACATTCTGACAGCGCCATTAAAAGATCACATGACACGTCATTGCAAAACCGGTCAGGCAGAGATGCTGGCAGCCGAAGCATTGCAGATGATGCAGCAATACAAAATCAACGGTCTGTTGATTACCGATAAAAACCATAACTTAACTGGCGCACTGAATATGCACGACTTATTACGTGCTGGTGTGGTCTGATTTTCAGGAAAAAATGATGCAAGATATAACGGCTCGTGCCAAACAAATTAAGCTGGTGATTTTTGATGTCGATGGGGTACTGACTGATGGCAGTATTATCATTGGCGATGATGGCGAAGAATATAAAGCCTTTCACTCGCGGGATGGTCATGGAATGAAACTGCTGCAATATACCGGTGTCGATATTGCTATCATTACCGGCCGCACATCCAGAGTGGTTGAACATCGTATGCAAAGCCTGGGAATCAATCTTGTCTATCAAGGACAGAAAGTAAAATTACCGGCGTTTGAAGAGCTGCTGAAAACCCTCAAGTTAAAACCGGAACAATGTGCCTATGTAGGCGATGACTGGGTAGATTTATCCATTATGAGCCGGGTAGGTTTAGCGATTGCTGTGCAAGATGCTGATGCCGTGGTGAAAAAACACGCTCACTGGATCACCCCTTCAAAAGGTGGAAAAGGTGCAGCACGTGATGTTTGTGAATTAATTATGGAAGGACAGGGAACCCTGCAGGACCAAATTGAACGCCATTTTTAATATACCCAACTATCTCAAAATTGGCTTACTGCTATTGGCAGTTATCAGTCTGTGGATGCTGTTTACCCGTCCAGAACCGCCTAAACCTGAGGCATCCGTGCAATACAGCATTGATTTTGGCATGACTGACTTCAAACTCACTGTGATGGACATTAACGGTAAGCCATCTCGCGTTATCACCGGGGATACGCTCTATCACTATCCGGAAAATGATCGGACCGAAATTTTCAATCCGAATACCTTATTTATCGTGCAGCAAAACAACGATTGGATCATTGAGTCGGACCATGCAGAAACACAGGGTGAAGGCGAAAACATTCTTCTCACTGGCAATGTTATTATTACCAACAAAGATCAACCGGAAATACAGTTATTAACTGAAGTTTTGAATCTGGATACCGTTCATAATACGGCGTATACCGATCAGCCGGTGACCATGAAATCGCCGCATGGTGATACCCATTCAGTCGGGTTTCATGCGGCTTTACAAGAAGAAACTATTAATCTGCACTCTAGGGTGAGAGGACAATACAATGCGCCACCTGTTAATTAATCTGCTTTGGGTTCTGACAGCAATCCCATCGATTGCCCTCGCCCTACCCAGCGATCGTGAACAACCCATCAATATCGAAGCAGATCATGCGCAGCTTGATGATCAGACTGGTGTCACCCAATACAAAGGTAAGGCCATATTAACGCAGGGCACTTTACGCATTGAAGGTGATGTTATTACTTTCTTTTATGACGAAAATCGTGAACTGGAAAAAGCGATTGCGGAAGGCAATCTGGCCACCTATGAACAGGTGCATAAAGAAGGCGACAAACCGGTCAGAGCCAAAGCTTTACAGATGGAATATCACGCCCGAAATCAACGTATTTACCTGGTCGGACAAGGTTATGTTTGGCAATCAGGTGATGAATTCCGTGGTAATCATATTGAATATGATATTGATAAAAATATTGTTATTGCCAACTCCAGACCCGTTACCGTGGATGGCCAACAACAATCCAGTGGCCGAGTTCACATTACCATTCAGCCGCCTGGCCAACGTGAAAAAAATAACACTAAACCAGCCAGACCAGCCGTTCAAACTCCTCAACCGTTAACCGAGGCTCCTGAACAACAATCTGAGATGAGTTATCCCACCGCGATTACTCAAACCACATTAAATGTTAGAACCGGTCCCGGTACTCAATATGAACGTATTGGTGCCTTCGTTGAAAACACTGAGGTAATCGTGTTAACACGTCAGCCAGAGTGGATACAAGTGCGTGGCATGAGTGGCGATAACGCAATTATCGGTTGGGTGAGTGCGCGATACCTGCAAATGAATCCTGAATAAATCACGGAATTTAAATGAGTCAGCTTTCTGCAAGGTCGCTCGCCAAGCAATATGGCGATAGGCTGGTTGTTAAAAATATTTCTTTAGAAGTAAATAGTGGTGAAATTGTTGGCTTACTTGGCCCAAATGGGGCCGGTAAAACCACCAGCTTTTACATGATTGTGGGCTTAATTCCGGTTGATCATGGCAGTATCTTTCTCGATCAAAGAGAACTAACCCACGAACCTATACACAAACGCGCCCAACTTGGCATTGGCTATCTGCCCCAGGAAGCGTCGGTGTTTCGTAAACTGTCGGTTGAAGCTAACCTTTATGCGATTATCGAAACCCGAAAAGATCTCAGTCTTGATGCTAAACAGCAGTTACTCGAAAGATTACTGGAAGAATTTCACATCAGTCACATTCGCAAATCACTAGGCATGGCGTTATCCGGTGGCGAAAGACGTCGGGTTGAGATTGCCCGCGCCTTGGCCATGGATCCACAATTCATTTTGCTGGATGAGCCATTTGCCGGTGTTGATCCGATTTCTGTTCTGGATATTCAAGGCATTATCAAAGCGCTTGCTGCTCGGGGTATTGGCATTTTAATTACCGATCATAATGTCCGTGAAACACTGAGCGTTTGCGAAAGGGCCTACATCTTTAATGAAGGTGAAGTTATTTCCAAAGGCACCCCCGATGAAATACTGCAAGATAAGCGTGTACTTAGCGTTTATCTTGGGCGGGACTTCCGCCTGTAAATTAGCAGGCAATTTCCACAATAAGTTTCTGGTCATTCCACAGAGCAGTAGAGTAATATGAATTGAACTCTGTTTGAGTACTTTTTATGTATCGACTGATCGGGCTTGTCTTATTGTTATTTGCCAACTTAGCACTGGCAGATGAAACAAATCAGAATCTAACTTCCGTATCAGTCAAACTTCACTGGCAACATCAATTTCAATTTGCTGGTATTTACGCCGCCGTAGAAAAAGGCTTTTATCAAGAAGCCGGACTGGATGTCACCCTCCTCAATGGACAGAAAGCGCCTTTCAATGAAATTGAAAATGGTGATGTTGACTTCGGTATTTCTGGAGCCGGTCTGGTTGTCGAAAGATTGAAAGGCCGCCCGTTTGTTGCGCTCGCGGCAATCTTTCAAAGTAGCCCCTATACTTGGTTGGTTCGAGCGGACTCAGATATAAAACATCCTAACGATTTCATCGGCAAAACCGTGACTCGGCAGTCTTATGCCGATGATTTATCGGCTATGTTGCTGAGATTTAATATTCATCCTCATCAACTGAATATCGTGGATCCGACCACAGATGACATTGACAATCTAATCGCTGGCAAAGTGGATGCACTTACTGCTTATATATCCAATGAACCCTTCTGGATGAGAGAACAAGGCGTCAATTACCGTACCCTGTCACCGCATGAATTCAATATCAATTTCTACAGCGATATTATTTTCACTTCCGAACAGTATTTGAAACGTCAGCCTCAAATCGTTGATGCATTTCGAGATGCCACTATACGTGGCTGGCAATACGCCTTGGAACACCCTCATGAAATGATTGATGTGATTGAAAAGGACTTTAACAGCCAAAATAAATCACGTGCACATCTGGAATTTGAAGCAGAAAAACTCAGTGAGCTCAGCTTATATCCCACCGTCTCAATAGGTCATATGACTATCGAGCGCTGGCAAAAAATTGCTGAACATTATCAGCAATTAGGTTTAATTAATGATGATCATCGGCTGGAAGGTTTTATTTATGACCCTACGCCCAGCTTGTCGGTATGGCTGAAATGGCTGGTTTTTTCGTTATTTTTGATCGCAGCATTAATGGCTATGGGTTATTTCATCAAACGTCAGCATGCCAAAGTATTAAGTCAACAAATTGCCATACAAACTGCCACATTGGAAGCTGAGCTGGAAAAAGGCAAACAATTGGAAGAGAAGGCTAAACGTGAAAGTGAACGTTTACAAACTCTGCTGAATCATACAATGGAAGGTGTTATCACTATTGATGAAACTGGCATTATTCAAAACTTTAATGTCGCCTCAGTTCGTTTATTCGGCTATCAACCAGAAGAAATTATTGGCCAGAATATTACCCTGCTGATGCCAGCTCAACATCGACACCATCATGAAGCTGGCATGTCACGTTTTCTCAGCACGGAGCAATCCAAAATAATCGGCCAACCGATTGAGCTGGAAGCCTTACATAAAAGTGGGCAAATGATTCCTATTGAATTGACTTTAAGCGCCTTTAAATGGGAAGGCCATTATTTCTTTACCGGTATAGCACGTGATATTTCTTTGCAAAAAGCGGAGCATCTGGCATTGATTGCCGCCAAAGAAGAAGCCGAAAAAGCTAACCAGGCCAAATCCGAATTCCTCTCTGCAATGAGCCATGAATTACGCACACCATTGAATGCCGTTTTAGGTTTCGCTCATCTATTACAGAGCGATCAAATGGCTCCCCTTAACGATACTCAGCAGGATAGTCTGAAGCTAATCATTCAAAGTGGTGAGCATTTGCTCAAGCTTATTAATGATGTTCTGGAGCTGGCAAAAATCGAAACGGGTACAGTGGAAGTATCCATTGAGCCAGTAGATGTCAGTGTCGCCATTAAACATTGTTTGCCAATGCTGCAAAACCTGGCCTCACGGTATAAGGTCAACATTCTAACCGGCGAAATACCCGATCACCTGGTGCTCGCTGATTTAACCAAACTCAAGCAAATTTTGATTAATCTGGTGAGTAACGCTATCAAATATAACCGACCAGATGGTGAGGTCTTTATTAGTGGGGAGATCATCCATGGTCTTAATCGCTTGCGAATTACTGTCCAAGATACAGGCATTGGAATTCCGCAGGATAAACAAAATTATCTGTTTACGGCGTTTGATCGATTAGGGCAAGAGAACTCAGGAATTGAGGGCACTGGTGTTGGACTTATTGTCACGCAACGACTTATAAAAGCCATGGATGGTCACATTGGATTTGAAAGTAAAGAAAACGTAGGCAGTCGATTCTGGGTGGAATTACCGATAACCAACCAGACACTTCACAATGGCAGTCTGAGTCAGCAAACCTCTTCACTGCTCTCGGAACCTTCGGTTAAATCTGCTACCGGCACAGTCATTTTGCATATCGAAGACAATCCGGCCAATATCAAATTGATGGAAGCCTTTTTTGATCGCCTGCCACAATATGAATTATATGTTTGCAAAACGGCTGAAGCCGGATTGGAATGGCTGGAAAACAATATGCCTAAAGTTATCCTGATGGATATTAATCTCCCCGGAATAAGTGGCTTACAGGCTACCGAGCAGATTAACGCTAATCCAAAGTTTCGCCATATCCCAGTGATAGCTGTCACTGCTGCCGCCATGCCTTATGATTTACAACAAGCAGAAGGTTTGTTTACCGCCTATCTCACCAAACCCGTTAACTTCAGCCTGCTAAAAGAATTATTAAATCAGTTTGCTGGACCAGCAGCTCAGTCCAAAGATGGGTAACCCTGTCGCTTAGGGAAGAACAATAATGGTTCTACCCGGGCATCGTTCAAACTGACTCCAAGATGCAAATGTGGGCCAGTGACTCTCCCCGTTGCTCCAACCGTACCAATGATGTCTCTTTGTTTAACCAGTTGACCAACTTTGACATCAATCCTATCCAGATGACAAAACATGGTGACGAGGCCCTGACCGTGATCAATCATTACGGTATTACCATTGAAAAAGTAGTCACCAGTATCCGTTACAATACCATCGGCAGGCGCCATA
This sequence comes from Methylophaga sp. SB9B, assembly GCF_004832235.1. Lineage (NCBI taxonomy): Bacteria > Pseudomonadati > Pseudomonadota > Gammaproteobacteria > Thiotrichales > Piscirickettsiaceae > Methylophaga > Methylophaga sp. SB9B. The sequence goes on along the minus strand of NZ_SSXS01000006.1, from coordinate 135,458 downwards.
ATACTGGTGCCGGTGGGCGCTGCAATATCAATTCCACTATGAGGATTACGTTCTTCGCCATTGAATACTCTGCGCCGACCAAACAGGCCGCTGACACGACCTTCAATCGGCCACACAAAATTGAAAGGTACGTCGTCACTCACCCGCCAGTTACGTAGGGCTGTATTGATCTTAGCGGTCTCTGCTTCGATGCGAACCATATCTTCAGCATAAGGATTTACCTTACGATCATCGGGCACGTTCACATGCTGGGTAGGATAAGATTTGTGTTTGACCTCAAACAGAATGCTGCTTAATGCGCCTTGGTCATCCACCAGCACTTTATGATTGCCAGGTTTGGCTGCCAAAGGAATGCCCACTACCGCCTGCCATTGGGAATCCTGTTTTACCACCAGCACCTGTTGTTTTTCGTAGGTGACTTTAGGAGCTATATTTCCATCAATTTCCAACGGCAAAATGATGACGCCACCAGGTACCGGAAATTGTTGTGGTAATGCCCAAACAGACGAACACAGCAATAACAGAATGGGCAAACAGATAAAATTTAATTTCATTTTTTCTCACGCACTTCACAGTTCAATTGACCTTCAAATAAACGGATTTGCAGTTTCTGACCAATAGCTACTTCATCCGCGCGGTAAATAACATTACCGCTTTGCTCATCGCTAGTGATGCTGTAACCCCGCTCCAGCGTATTTAACGGACTGACAACTGAAAGTGTTCGCATCAATTGCATCAACTGTTTTTTGTGATCGGTAATCTGCTGTCGAGTCAGCCGGTTTAATTGTGCAGAAAGCGCTTCTACAAGCTGCTGTTGTTGTTTCAATCGGGAGACCGGCACTAATCGCTTTAACCGATCAGTAAGATTTTGGCTTTGTTGTCTGAAATGCTGTTGTTGTATAGCAAATGCTTTTTCGAATCGCTGTGATAAATCCAGCAAACGGGTTTGCCGCCAGCTGATCCGCAGTTGGGGATGCGGTAATCTTGCAGACAAATAATCCAACTGCTGTTGCTTGCTTTGTATGCGCCGCTGAAAGCTGTAATCCAATTGGGACTGTAGGCGTTTTAATTGTTGCTGCTGAAGTTTCAGTTGCTGTTGCGGGCGTGGTAACCGCTGGGTTAAATAACGTATATGCCGTTGTTCATTAAACAGTTTTTGTTGGATTCGACTACTTAGATTTTGCAACAAATTGCGTAAATTTAACGCTAATTGACGCGCTTCGGGTACCGCCAATTCTGCTGCTGCCGAAGGTGTCGGCGCTCTAACATCAGCCACAAAATCAGCAATGGTAAAATCAATTTCATGACCTACCGCACTGATAGTTGGAATCTGACAGGCAAATAAAGCTCTGGCGACCAGTTCGTCATTAAAACTCCACAGATCCTCCAGCGAGCCACCGCCGCGACCGACTATCAACAAATCACATTCCTGTCGCTGATCGGCAGTTTGAATAGCAGCGGCAATTTGCCGTGGTGCCGTTTCACCTTGTACCGCAACGGGATACAGAATCACTTTGATTGCCGGGAAACGACGTTTCAAAACATGCAAAATATCGTGAACCGCCGCGCCATCTGGTGAAGACACAATGCCAATGGTTTGCGGCAAAAATGGTAACGGTTTTTTATGGGCGGTATCGAAAAGACCTTCTTGGCCCAGTCTGGCTTTTAATGCTTCATAAGCACGCTGCAAGGCGCCGCTACCCGCCTCTTCCATATGCTCAACAACCAGCTGAAATTCGCCGCGGCCTTCATAAAGTGTGACTTTGACACGCAGTAATACCTGCATGCCGTTTTCCGGCGTAAAGCGTAATTGTTGATTGCGGCCACGAAACATCGCACAGCGCACTTGCGCAGCCGAGTCTTTAAGTGTGAAGTAAATATGCCCAGAAGCCGGCATCGCTAAATTGGAGATCTCGCCTTCCACCCACAAAAGTGGAAACGAACCATCCAGCATCAGCCGGACTTCTCTGACCAATCGCGAAACCGGATATACATCCTTGACAGCACGGGTAGCGAGTTTACCTTGCGAATCCGATGTCATAAGTGATGCCATAAACCACTAAGTTCCTGATATAATTTGTCGATCATATTACAGTAAATTCGGGAACCCGCCTCATGAGAATTGCGCAAGAAGCCCTGACATTTGATGACGTTTTATTAGTCCCCGCCTATTCAAATGTTCTGCCGCGCGATGTCAGTCTGTCAACACAACTGACACGTGACATCACCATCAACATTCCGTTGTTATCCGCCGCTATGGATACCGTCACTGAAAGTCGTCTGGCAATTGCTATGGCACAGGAAGGCGGTCTGGGTATTCTGCATAAAAATATGACTATCGAGCAGCAAGCTGACGAAGTCCGTAAAGTGAAAAAATTTGAAAGTGGTGTGGTTCGTGACCCAATTACAGTTGGCCCGAATACCACTATCGGCGATGTCGTTGCTTTGACTCGTGCTCACAATATCTCCGGCGTACCGGTGGTTGATGGTGATGATCTTGTCGGCATTGTGACCAGTCGCGATTTGCGTTTCGAAAAACATTTTGATAACCCTGTCTCTTCAATCATGACTGGCAAAGATAAACTGGTCACCGTTGGTGAAGATGCCAGCCGTGAAGAAGTTTTGCACTTGTTGCATAGCAATCGCATTGAAAAAGTACTGGTAGTCGATGACCAATTTCATCTGCAGGGCATGATTACCGTTAAAGATATTCAAAAACAAACTGATAATCCTTTGGCCTCCAAAGATGCGCAGGAACGTTTACGTGTCGGCGCGGCGGTTGGCATTGGCGCGGAGAGTGAAGCGCGTGTTGATGCATTAGTCGCAGCGGGAGTGGATGTCATTGTTGTCGATACTGCTCATGGTCACTCACAAGGTGTATTGGATCAGGTTCGCTGGGTTAAACAACACTATCCTCAAGTTCAAGTGATTGGCGGCAATATCGCTACTGCAGCTGCAGCCAAAGCTTTAGTTGAGGCAGGTGCTGATGCGGTTAAAGTCGGTATCGGTCCCGGTTCAATTTGTACTACACGTATTGTTGCTGGTGTCGGTGTTCCACAAATCAGCGCCATCAGTAATGTTGCAGCAGCACTTGCTGGAACCGGTGTTCCACTGATTGCTGATGGTGGTGTGCGTTACTCGGGTGATATCGCTAAAGCAATTGTAGCCGGTGCTCATACCATCATGATTGGCGGCATGTTTGCTGGTACCGAAGAAGCGCCAGGTGAAGTAGAATTATTCCAAGGTCGTGCCTACAAATCCTATCGTGGCATGGGCTCTATGGGTGCGATGCAGCAAAAACAAGGTTCCAGTGACCGTTACTTCCAAGAATCCAGCGAAGCCGACAAACTGGTACCGGAAGGTATTGAAGGTCGTGTGCCATTTAAAGGCAGCCTGAGCCCGGTTATTCATCAGCTGATGGGCGGCGTTCGTGCTTCCATGGGCTATACCGGAAGCCGTACTATCGAAGAAATGCGTACTAAACCCGAGTTTGTCCGTGTG
>NZ_SSXS01000006.1:128392-131857 GCF_004832235.1 Methylophaga sp. SB9B | reverse complement strand
TGTGCCATTTAAAGGCAGCCTGAGCCCGGTTATTCATCAGCTGATGGGCGGCGTTCGTGCTTCCATGGGCTATACCGGAAGCCGTACTATCGAAGAAATGCGTACTAAACCCGAGTTTGTCCGTGTGACGTCTGCTGGCATGAATGAAAGCCATGTTCATGACGTGACTATCACCAAAGAAGCACCAAATTACCGCGTTAATTAACTTTTTAAATACCGGCTTTGTTTATTAAAGCCGGTATTTTTATCTGACTGTAAGAGAGATTCATGAGCAGCCATATTCACGACCATCGCATTTTAATCCTTGATTTCGGTTCACAATACACCCAGTTGATTGCCCGTCGTGTGCGCGAAGCCGGAGTTTATTGTGAATTACGTAACCCGGATATGAGTGAAGCCGAAATTCGTGAATTTGCCCCAAAAGGCATCATTCTTTCTGGTGGTCCTGACTCGACCATAGGTGAAGCCGCACCTGCCGCACCACATTGTGTGTTTGAAATGAATGTACCGGTGCTGGGCATCTGCTATGGCATGCAAACCATGGCGACTCAATTAGGTGGTCAGGTCGAATCATCAACACACCGTGAATTTGGGTATGCAAAAATCCGCGCTCGTGGTCACTCTGCCTTTTTGAAAGATATTGAAGATCACACCACCCCAGAAGGCTTCGGCATGCTGGATGTGTGGATGAGTCACGGTGATCGGGTTAGTCAATTGCCTGATGGATTTAAAGTTATTGCCAGTACCGACAGTGCACCGATCGCCGGTATGGCTGATGAAGAGCGCCAGTTTTACGGCGTGCAATTCCACCCTGAAGTGACCCATACCACTCAGGGCCAGCGGATGATTTCGCGGTTCATTACCGAAATCTGCGGCTGTGAAACCTTATGGACCTCTGCCAATATCATCGAAGACAGCATCGAAACGATCCGCCAGCAAGTCGGCAAAGATGAAGTATTGCTGGGCTTGTCAGGTGGTGTCGATTCCTCTGTAGTAGCAGCTTTATTGCACCGTGCAATTGGCGATCAGCTGATTTGTGTGTTTGTGAACAACGGTCTGCTGCGTGAAAACGAAGGCGATCAAGTGATGGCGATGTTTGCCAAACATATGGGCATTCGTGTGATTCGCGTTGATGCTGAAGATCGTTTTCTGTCAGCATTGGCGGGTGAGAATGATCCAGAGACCAAACGTAAAATCATTGGTCGTGAATTTGTTGAAGTCTTTGACGAAGAAGCTTCCAAGCTGACTAATGTACAGTGGCTGGCTCAAGGAACCATTTATCCGGATGTAATTGAATCTGCTGCTTCCAAAACTGGCAAAGCCCATGTGATTAAAACTCATCACAATGTCGGTGGCTTACCAGAGCACATGAAGCTCAAGTTAATTGAGCCTTTACGTGAACTGTTTAAAGATGAAGTACGCAAACTTGGCGTAGAACTCGGATTGCCAAGTGACATGGTCTATCGTCATCCCTTCCCAGGCCCAGGCCTCGGTGTGCGGATCCTGGGTGAAGTCAAAAAAGAATATGCTGATTTATTGCGTAAAGCCGATAACATTTTTATCGAAGAATTACGTGCACATGATTTGTATGATAAAACCAGTCAGGCGTTTGCAGTGTTTTTGCCGGTCAAATCAGTTGGCGTAATGGGCGATGGCCGTCGTTATGACTATGTAGTTGCTTTACGTGCTGTTGAAACCATCGACTTTATGACCGCTCGCTGGGCGCATCTTCCGTATGAGTTTCTGGATCTGGTATCGCGACGCATCATTAATGAAGTCAGCGGCATCTCACGAGTCGTCTACGATATCTCTGGTAAACCACCCGCTACGATTGAATGGGAATAAAGCGTTATCATTTATTGATTAAAGGCCGAGTGCAAGGTGTTGGCTATCGTATGTCGACACAAATTGCGGCAAAGAAAATAGGTTTAACGGGCTGGGTGCGTAATTTAAGTGATGGGCAGGTTGAGATTGTCGCCGAAGGTGATCTTATTCAACTCCAGCAGTTTGTCGATTGGGCCTGGCAAGGCCCTCGTTTTGCAGAAGTGATCGATATCCAAATAAACGAACAACCCGTTACTGGCGAGTTTGAAACGTTTGAAATCCACTAAGTCAAATTAGCAATAAAGGGAATCACCATGGCACAACGTTTTAATAGCAAAGGCTTTTTATTACGTTTGTTATTTGCTGTTTTGTTGGTCTATATCAGCTATAACCCGAGTGGCTATAGTTATTTCCATTGGGCCAATGATGCGATTTTTGGTAATGGCAGCAACATTACCCCGCCCTTTGCCATGGCTACCGTAGTTATCTTGATTGGTTGGACGGTATATTTACGTGCCACGTTTCGTTCGTTGGGTGGCTTTGGCCTGATTCTCGCCTTTGCCTTTTTTGCCATTATTGTCTGGTGGCTGTTTGATTTAGGTATTCTGGAACTGCGTCATCACGCCGCATTTACCTATATAGCCTTATTCCTCGTCGCCGCCGTGTTAGCCGTGGGCATGTCGTGGTCACATATTCGCCGACGCCTGTCTGGACAAGCTGATGTCGACGATGTGGATGAATAATTTTATTCCAATAATCAAAAATTTTCACAACGTAATTTAAAGTAGATTTATCCACCGCTTAATTTCAGCTTGAATTAAGTCTCGCACGTTATCTTTCCACTTAAATCATATCAATACGTCATATTGAAAACTATTTAAGCTGAAGGATTAACGCATGTCATTTTTCTCGAACAAAACCAAATCGAGACTGTGGATTACCGCTCTGGTGATCACGACGGCGTTAAGTGGATGTCTATGGTTCAGTACGGTAAGTTCTGCTAAAACAGTTCAAGATAGCCAGTGGAATCTACAACAAGATTATCAATTCGGTAACGTTCTCACGATAGATGGAATTGAGGATAATTTATCCGGACTGACTTATCATCCGCAATCCGGACATTTATATGGCGTTCTTAATAATCCTGAACAGATTGTTGTTATCAGTAAAACAGGCGAATTGTTACGAACCATCGATTTGATTGGCTTCTCGGATACCGAGAGTATCGATTATGTTAAAGACAATATTTTTATTGTCGGTGAAGAACGATTGCAAACCATCAGCTTTATTACAATTGATGACCAAACGACACAGATCCATTATCAAGATGTTAAAACTATTGCGGTTTCCTCCCCAGAAAAAGAAAACAAAGGCTTAGAAGGTATCGCCATATCACAACAGCACGGCTTGTTTATGGTGCGAGAAAAACCATCGCGGATCCTACATTTCTCGCTGTCGAATGATAAGGATGAAAGCCAATTCGATGCCATGAGAAACCTACGACTGGATGTTGGTGATTTCTCGGGATTAACCCTGCTAAATGAGGGCTCAGAGCAGAAATTACTGGTACTCAGCGATGAATCATATAGCCTGCACGTAATTGATTTATTAGGGCAGGAGCGTTCACGTGTCAGACTGGGC
>NZ_SSXS01000006.1:96576-128295 GCF_004832235.1 Methylophaga sp. SB9B | reverse complement strand
TGGTGATTTCTCGGGATTAACCCTGCTAAATGAGGGCTCAGAGCAGAAATTACTGGTACTCAGCGATGAATCATATAGCCTGCACGTAATTGATTTATTAGGGCAGGAGCGTTCACGTGTCAGACTGGCCGCGGCCCATTTAATCTATGGCCGTTAATGCGACAGCCGGAAGGTGTCACTGCTGATAGTGACGGCAATATCTATGTCGTCGGCGAACCTAATCAATTGTTGATTTTAACGCGTAAAACGCCTCTAAACAGCTAATTTAGGAGCAAAACTACATGCTCTTCGTTCTTTTCTCGACAACAATTGTTGTAGTTGACGTTTGTCTTCACCAGTTAAACGCTGATGCCCTCGATATTGCAGATAAAACCGCATTCGTTGACTACGTGTGAGTTTATATTTGGCAACACGATCCAGCATGACCAGATCTTTAATACAGCGATAACGCAACAAAGCTCCGCGCCAAAAGGCCCCTAGAGGGCAATCAATAACATATAGCCTATCCTGATCATCGACTAACAAATTGCGCCATTTAAAATCATTATGAACAAAGCCCTTTTGATGCATTTTCTGCAGCATTTGCGCGGCTTGTAAACTGATATTTTTTACCCAAACTGCATCATTTAACCGAGGGTCATTGGCTCTTGCCAAACTGGCTAAATCTTCACTGTTGGGAATTCCTTTGGTCACCATCGCCCCGCGATGAAACAAACCCCAGCGGTTTCCAAACCATAAGCAATCACCGGAGCAGTACTGATGTCTTGCTCAGCAAACCACAACAGATTTTCCCATTCACTGCGAATTCTTGATTTGCCCAGAAAGCGGCGTAAACCTTTGCCCGCAACTCGATAACGTTTAACGTAATAAAAATCATCGGCAATTTTGATTCGTATTAAATCAGATAGCCGTTCACTGGTAATCGTTTCGCCCTGCAAGTTAAAGATTTGATTCAAATCAGCAAACTCTGTCTGCAGATGTGGGAATTCGGGCAGTAAGCGCCAACTCGTTATTTTTTTCATGTCACAAATGATAACTAGTCTTGCAGCAGATACCAATTTTCAAATACATAAAAGGGCGAATAATCGCCCTTTCTATAGTTACTTTTATTGAGTTATTTCTCAGGCATCATAAGTGGACGCTGAGACATTACCACCACGACCTGTCCAATTAGTATGGAAATACTCTCCGCGTGGTTTATCCAAGCGCTCATAGGTATGCGCGCCAAAATAATCCCGTTGCGCTTGCAACAAATTGGCAGGCAGTCGTTCACTTCGATAACCATCATAAAACGCTAAAGCACTGCTGAATGTTGGCGTCGGCACGCCCAGATTGATGGCACACACCACCGATTTACGCCAGCCGGGTAAGGCTTCGGTGATGGCATCAATAAAAAATGAATCCAATAACAGGTTTTCTAATTGTGGATTACGTTCAAAAGCATCACGAATATTGCCGAGGAAGCGGCTGCGAATAATACAGCCACCACGCCACATCAATGCAATACCACCATAATTAAGTTCCCAGCCATAGGTTTTGGCAGCTTCCCGCATCAACATATAGCCTTGAGCATAAGAGATAATTTTCGAGGCATATAGAGCGTCACGAATGGCATTTACCATCTCAGCTTTGTCACCTGAAAACTCTCCAGCAAATGCCGGTAGAACATTAGAAGCTGTTACCCGTTCATCCTTGAGTGCCGATAAACAACGAGCAAAAACGGCTTCACCGATCAAGGTCAAAGGAATGCCTAATTCCAATGCATTCATGCCAGTCCACTTGCCAGTCCCCTTCTGTCCGGCTGTATCTAAAATATGATCGATCAGCAGGCTGCCATCAGGTTCTTTAACAGTTAAAATATCGCGGGTAATTTCTATCAGATACGAATCCAACACACCTTCATTCCATTCAGCAAACACCTGCTGAATTTCATCTCCCGACATGCCTAGCCCTTCACGCATCATTTGATAGGCTTCGCAAATTAGTTGCATATCACCGTATTCAATGCCGTTATGCACCATCTTTACATAATGGCCTGCTCCGTCATTGCCAACCCAATCACAACAGGCTTCACCATCAACCTGAGCTGCTATGGATTGGAAAATAGGTTTAATCGCTGACCATGCTGCATGATTGCCTCCCGGCATTAATGAAGGTCCGAAACGGGCTCCCTCTTCGCCACCGGAGACACCACTGCCGACAAATAGAATGCCTTTTTTATGCAGCTCATGGGTCCGTCTGTCACTGTCATTAAACAAGGAATTTCCACCATCGATAATGATGTCACCTTTGTCCAGATACGGTACCAATTGTTCAATAAAGGCATCCACTACTGGACCGGCTTTGACCATCAACATCACGCGTCGTGGGATTTGCAGGCTTTCAACAAATTTTTTCAAATCGTGGCAGCCGATAATATTGGTATCTTTGGCCGGACCTTCGAGAAATTCATCAACTTTAGAAGTTGTGCGATTATAAACCGCCACCTTAAAGCCTTTATCATTCATATTCAGCACCAGGTTCTGTCCCATAACGGCCAGCCCTACTACTCCGATATCTGCTTTTGCTTTCTCATTTTGCACCATAGTACTCATTTTTGATCTACCACCTTTATATATTCGCCTCGAGCTTCACGGGAGGAACCCACAACAATACGGCAGGTTCCAGAAGCATCACATTCCAACGCACCACATACCTCGATAAATTCACCTTTGACCACCTGTCCAACATAGGTGTGAGTAAAGGAAATCAATTCGGGAGTAACGGCGTTGTCAACTTGGTATCGTGCCGGAAAATCAAATGCACGACTGTCATCAGTCACCCGGCATTGAATGGTTTTAATGCCTTGCTTAAGAAAATGCCGATGTTCGATATCTAATTCATCTATTAGACAGACCATGCCAATATCAAATTTACTGCCATCGATCATCGCTTTATTGTATTTTCGGTATTCATGCCAGCTGAAACTAGCGTAATCCAGCTCACTCGCACGTCTTTGATAGTTCTCCTGCATTTGAGTTTTATCCAGCTTCTGCAACTGATTATCAGCAATTGCAGTTTGGATAGCCTGTCTGCATTGATGGAATGCGTCACGCCCATAGATAACCAAATCGATATCTGATGTAGATTTCTGCTGATTGATCAACATCGAGCCTGTCAGCCCCATTGCATCAATATCTACCTGATAGCGTTGCAAAATCGTTATCAATTTATGAAGTTTTTGTTGCAGAGGATCTTCTGCCGGTTGGTGCATTAAAATTTGCAGTCGTTCTTCAGGGCGATGGTGGCATATTATTCTGTCTACCGGCACCGCGTGAAACGTCGCATCAAACTGATTTGAATAATAAAGATAATCTGGATGATGCCGTTCAAGTAAACGATTGGCCTGTTCGGTATCCACTTTATGCCAGCCGTTTTGATCATTTACGTAACGTAAAAAGCAGCCTACTTTGTGTTCATGCGGATGGTAACTGACTACGGCAAAGATCAATCCCTCTTCAGTTTCAATGAAGTCTTTGGGCAGAAATGGAAACTCTGGCAGTCTCAAAAACTTACCTCCGAATAATGAATCGTTATAATCGCATAGCTGTCCGATTATGGCTTGTCTAACATTCCAAACATGCCTCGCAATGCAAGTACCAGTATCAACAACAATAATGCATCAATCAACCAGCGTCCTTGTTCACCAAAAAACCTGCCGTTATGCAGATCGGATAATAAGGCTGTTAATTTGACACCATAGGTTTCAAACTGCTGCCTGAGCTGATTCATCGTTGATTCTGGAACAGGTACCGATTCACTCCATGATACGCCGTCTAGTGAGATCAATTGCCAATCATCCAATATCGAATTACCTTGCCACATGCCCGTTCGTGTTTGCAACACCGGAAGGCCATGATGTAAGCCGATATTTTGAATTTCAGCAGGAATAAGCTCTGCAGCACCCAACACGCTAATGTACTGACCAGTGCTATCAAACAGGATCAGATTATCATCGGTCGCCAAAACGATAATATCGTCCAGTAAAATCCCACCTAATAATGGACGATTCAAACGCAGTTTACGTTCAGCATTCACATAGAGTTCTGAGTCAATTTCAATAAACAGCTGATCGGCCAATAACCATCCATGCTCCACCGGGACATCGGTTACTTTGTAATGCTCAAGTAACCAGGGATGCGCGAGCGTGTGTTGTTCCAACTTTAGATCTCTGGCGTGATTCAGCAGCAATCCGCAGACCAGCCAAATCAGAATCAGTAGCAAAATCAACAGCTGAATTGCGACTTTAATCCCTTTCACCATTCCGCGCATTCCTCAACAGATCTTTATCACTAGCCTATAAGCATAGCTGAAAAGTGCTGCAGGATATTAAATTAGCTTTTATTAGCTCGCAAAATATGAGGCATGGTTTGCTTACTTCAGGTGAAGTTAGCTATTAGGGCTTAGATTAGTTACATCATTACCCGCATATCGGCCTGATGAATTTCACGTTGTCGCATATGAAATAAGGCTTTGCTGATATCAATCGCATAAGCTGCAAAATGTTGTTCGGTCATGCGAATGGTGATGGCCCCCTATGTTGAGGTGCACCATCTGGCAATCAGGACAGAACTGAATATCGCAGGTACTGGAAGAAAATACATGTTCAGGTTGGCAGGAATTTGAAGCCATCAGGAAGATCCTTTTTTAAATATGAAGATTCAGAGGCTTTCCAACATATCGGGTAATCCCCGTTGTTGACCTCGATGAAGTTGATAACTCAGTAACCAGCGTTGAGATAAGGCCCGCCAGTGCTGTTTCTTTAAGGGATGTTCGTTGTGGGTAAGTAATAATCGATAATTTCTGGAGATTTGTAGCGCCAGACATGCTGAGGCATGTTGGCGATACATTGATTCCAACTGTTCATTGGCGGCCAAAATAACCGCTTCACACCAGGTTTCTGCTCGTTCTGCTCTGTTTGCATTCATGATTAACTCAATCTGTGAGCTGCGGCGGCAAGCAGCATGCTCCACACAGTGCGTTTGGACTTTTTGTCCAGACAGTTAAAGTCGGCAGCGTGTAGTTTTCCCTGACTGATTAAAGCTTCCAGCCGATCAGGGCTAAACGCCACATGTATGGCATTTTGTTTCGGAAAATACGTTTTTGAAGTCTGCATCTTTTGATACCTCAGCAAGATTGATAAGGTTGGATGCAGTATAAAGACGGATCAATCTAAATGCAAATAATTATTATTTAGATTTAATAAAGATGGCTTGTGCTTTGCTTTTATGGGGCGTAAGTACCCGTTCCATAATATCCGTACCCCAGAAATGGAGCGTCATGCTTAGGATTATAGGTACGCGATGAGGAAGGATTATTTTGTGGCCAGACATGGCTTTGCTCAACCGTAACTAGAGGTAAATTCAACATTTTCTGATCGACTTTTTGCAGTTGTAATGTTTTAACTGTGCCGATAATAGTGACTAATTTCTCTGGTGAATAAATCAGCGGGTCCAAAAAATGCTCGCTGCGTACAATAAAACGGCCAGCACTTGGTTCCGTTGAAATCGGTACCCCATGACGGGTTAAAGGAAATTGTACGATGGTTAATTCAGAGAAATTTTCATAATTAGCTACCTGGCCAATCATACCGCCCCACCGCACCAATTGACCTTGGTAAAGGTCTACGTTTTGTATGACCTGCTCATAGCTAATATCGTTGTTTGATTTTGCATGGATAGAAGGCTTGGTCGGGCCACAAGCGGTTAATACCAGGATCACGAACAAAGTTAAAATACGCATAAATCCATGCTCCAATAACAGTTTTTAAATTGACCTGCTTTCTTTCCAGATCTATCCACAGCAATTAACGCTTAGTTTTAGTTTTACGTGCCGCTTTCTTGGCCGCTTTTTCTTCGCGTCTTCTTAACACTAATAACCATTCACGTTCGGTCATTTCAGGTGTTTCCAGAGTCAGTCTGCCCAATTGACCACTACGTAATTCCGTCAGCAAAATTTTACTGATCCGTTCAATATCCGCCACGCCACCCGCTTTTATGCAACCCCGTTTACGCGCAAGGTTTTCCAGCATCACTTGTTCATTGTCAGCAATGCCATCGATATTAAAACGGCTTTTTAACGCTTCAGGATAAAACTGCATAAGATATTTGACGGCGTATAAAGCGATATCGGGGTTTTCAAAAGCGGTTTCTTTTATCGCATGGGTAATCGCCAAACGATACCCGCTGTCATGATTTTCCAAATTTGGCCATAACACACCCGGCGTGTCATGTAACACCACTACATCATCAACAATAATACGTTGCTGTACCTTGGTTACAGCTGGTTCATTGCCGGTTTTGGCAATCAGTCTTCCTGCCAGGGCATTAATCAATGTCGATTTACCGACATTGGGGATCCCCATAATCAACGCCTGAATTTTTTTGACGCTATTGGCTTTATTGGGGATCAGCTTTTGGCATAGAGCAATGAGTTCTTTACCCCGAGAAGTTTCATTTGCCGATAACACCAGCGTTTTGATTCCCTGCTCCTGTTCAAGATGCTGCTGCCAAATCACAGTCAGTTCGGGATCGGCCAGATCAGCCTTGTTCAATATTTTTATACAAGGTTTATCCCCTCGCAGGGTAGCCAACATCGGGTTGGAGCTGCTGTAAGGAAGTCGGGCATCCAGCACTTCGATGATCAGATCCATCTGTGGCAGGATTTTTTTCATCTCCAGTCCGGCTTTATGCATATGCCCTGGGAACCACTGAATTGCCATCAAGAACTCACTAAAAACACCAGAATTGGTTTAGCCATTATAACGCTTAAGCGTTAAATATAACGGTCCTCTTCGCGCAGATACTTGCTGATATCCACTTCGTCAATTTGTTCGCTAGCCATAAAACGTTCAGCATACTGTTTATAAACACCACTAGTCAGAAACAACTCGAAGACATCGCGATCCATTAATTCCTGTTCGACCAGTTGATGCAAAATAAAGATAGCCACACTTAAGGTTTTGCCTTTCTTATATGGTCTGTCAGCAGCGGTTAATGCTTCAAACACGTTGGCCAGCATGATGATACGTTCCGGCACGGATAAATCTGCCGCGGTTAAACCGCGAGGGTAACCGCTACCATTGATGGTTTCCAGATGGGTAGTAGCGTAACGTGGAATATTGGAAAGCTCATCAACATAAGGCAGCGACTCAAGCATCTTGATGGTCGTCAGAATATGCTCGTTAATTCTGAAACGCTCTTCCATAGTCAGCGTACCTGACTCAATGGTGAGGTTATACAGTTCACCATGGTTAAAGCCATGTTCCGGCTGATTAAGGTTGTTTTTACCAGCAATGGCATCTGCAGTGGCTTTCGCATTACGCGGAATAATATGCTCAGCCTTATCTGCAAGTAATTGCTCTGTCGCCGGTAGGCTATGTATCGATACGCGCTGCTGATCGAGTTCCACCGGAGACAAACCAAGCTGATCATCGAAATGTCGTTCCCAGGTTTTCTTTGCCAATCTTTTCAGCCGTTCATTGGCATTTTGGTCCATAAACTCTGTGCCAATATTGCACTGCGCCACAAAGGCAAAATCATCTTCAAGCTGCAGTTGTTTAACCTTTAAAGCCTCTTCATACATCTCTCTGTTTTCAGGCTGCTGCATGGATTGCTGCAAGAAGTCGATTTCTGCATCGCGCCACAATACTTCGAAACGCATGCGGATTTCGTGAATCCGGTTATAAAGCATTTCCAGTTTGGTACGTTTATCGACCAGATATTCCGGTGTAGTGATCTTGCCGAAACTATGCATCCAAGCAGCTAAACTCAATTCGCGACGCTGGATTTCATTAACAAGTTGAAAATCTGTAAAGGCTGGATCAGTAGACTCCGCCGCTTTATCTGCCAGTAGCATTGTCAGTTCCGGCACTAATGCGCAGTGACGGGTCGGATAAGCGGATTTAGCATCAATAGCCCGGGCCACTGATTTCACCAGACTATCCGTCCAATACTGATGTGATTGTTGATACAACTGTGTAGCCATCGCCAGATCATTCAGCTTGCGACTTAAGTCATTAAACTCCAGCAAGTGACTTGCTTGAGTTTCGACAGCCGTAAAACGACGTTGTTGAAGATGATCGATATTGTGCTGAGTTTTTTTCAGCGCATCTAAAATCACCGAAACAAACCACCAGCTGACAGGCAATAGCAGCAGCAACATCAAACCAGCGACTAGCATGGCATTTTTAGTCTTACTCCACACCGCGTCCATCACCGTCTTTTGTGGTGAAATGATAGTCAAATAATGGTTTTCGGCATCATTAATCGCAACGGCTTGATGATAGACAAAATAGGACTGATTATTGAGGGGGAGTGACTGCACGTCATCAGATACCGGCAAGGCATTATTCTGGAAACGTTCAATATGTAATGCTTGCAGGTTGCGATTTTTATCAATCGAGTTAAACCATTTATCGACTAAGGCCTGGTGATGGTTATCCGACAAATTTTCCAGTGAACGATTGAGGATATCAGCCAGCCCAGCTCGTTGTCGGTTAACCATAAAATGTAAGCCCGTGGGTAATTGTGCTGGAGCAAAATCAACCCCTTGATGCACTGTTATCTCATCAGCATGTTGTTGTGCGGCGATATACTGCAAAGTGATCGCCGTATCCATACCTGCGTCAACCTGCCCGGAAATAACCGCTGAAAATACTTCACGAACTGTTTCAACTTCAATAATGTTTATATCCGGAAATTCAGCTTGCAGCCTCTCTGTTAAAGACCACCCTTGAGGAATAGCAATCGTTTTACCGTTTAACTCTGAAATGTGAGTAACGGGTAGATCTGAAGTAGTAATCACACCGTAAGGAACATCGACAAACGGGATGGTCATTTCACCCATAAAATTGCGAAATTCACTGTAAAAAACCGGCTGCATGATCTCCAGTTCACCATCGACAAACTTTGTTGCCAATTCTTGCCAGTTGGCACCAGTAACAAAGCGCATTTCCAGACCGGTCATCCGTGAAATGTAATTCAACATATCCACGGCATAACCACTGGGAACGCCGTTATTGGAAAAATTTAATGGCGGCCAGTCAGTTTCGCTGGTGATTCGTAATACAGGATTGTCCCGAATTAGTGATAACTGCTCATTGCTTAACTCAAGTCTGGGTGCGGCAGGTAATGATGTCAGTGCTTCTTCTGGTTGATTTGATGCAATTACGCCGCCTGTTTGCGGATAAAAATAGATTTCAGTAGCACTACCGGCATCACGATTTTTCAGCATAGTGGATAATGATGATAGTTCTGTCGAGATGGCAAGAACTGTCTCGCTTTCTGGTAATTTTATGGAATAACTCTGGGCTGGTGTCGAAGCTTCGGCCAGCAAATAGGATTGGGTTTTGACAGCCTCATCGGTATTAGCTGCAGAAAACCATGATTGCTGACTTATATCGATATTGCTTTGATGCTGCCAGACGTGTCGTAGCGTAAAGTTGCGATCATAATATTCCAATCGTCGCTGCTGCTGTTCGCCCTGGTTAATCACCTTGATCAATAACCAACGATCCGCCTCTTCTGCCCTTAACTGCTGACGTAATGTGGGAGAAGCCTGTAAATTTATCAGTTGTTCAACCTCACCATTTTGATGCCCAAGATAGACAGACTGAAATAACGGATTACGTTGCATCACCGCAACCAGTAGCTGGCGGGTTTCATCACTAATTTGTGGGTTATCGATTAGTCTGGGTAGTTGTTTTAATTCATTAATTTCGTGAAAAGCGCGTGTATCTATCGACTCAAGATAATCGCGGATATTGGCTAATGTTTGTTGATAACGTGTAGTAAGCGTGCTCTCGGCTACATTTTTATTAACGTAATATTGTGTTGTGATGGCGACCACCGCCACCAATAAACTGGAAAACATGAAACCAGCCATAACAGCAGTGCGGATTGATAATTGAAATTTTTTGTTTCGCTGTTCCATCCCAGCCCTCTTTGGCGAAAAAACTTAGTCAAACAGATAATCGACCGCTGAAGCTTGTCACATAGTTTTAATTACTTACTAAGAACACGTTCAGATTTTGCAAATTAAGCTGAATATGCAAACCCAAGCGAATTTGCCAGCACGTATAATCATTGCTTGATAATGACATTAAACATTTTAGCTGTCTGGAAAGACAACCCTTTATTACAAATAAGTCCAAGGCTTGGACAGCACTGCTTTTCATTATGCAAAAAAGAATCAAACATTATTTACTGTTCAGTTGCGGCTGGTTATGTGTCGTTTTAGGCATTATTGGTGCCCTGCTGCCTGTTGTTCCGACCACACCATTTATGGTGCTCGCTCTGGCATGTTTTGCCGAGACATCTCCACGTTTTCATAATATGTTGCTGAATAACCGCTGGATTGGCGCACCATTAAAACAGTGGGATCAAACCAAGACCGTTCGGCGACGTACTAAAATCCAAGCGGTTATCATGCTGGTAATTGCTTTTAGCTTTTCCATTACGATGTTATGGGGTCGTACCGGCATGCAACTCGTGGTGCTGAGTTTGGCAGTAATAATGATAGGCTTTGTGCTGAGATTAAAAGAAGCTGAGCCGAAATATGAAGATTGATGAGCTTATCAAACAACGTCACAGCACCCGAGCCTTTATCGACAAAGCGGTAGACGAAGAACTTATCGATGACATCCTCGACACCGCCCGATTTGCACCTTCTGGCGCCAATACTCAGCCCTGGCAAGTTGCCGTAGTGACTGGTAAGACCAAACAGCAAATCAGTGAGTGTTTGGTTGAGGCTTTTCAAAGTGGTGTTAAGCCAAAACCTGACTACCCTTATTATCCCGAAACCTGGCGCTCACCTTATATCGAACGCCGCCGTGCCTGTGGTTTGCAGCTTTATCAAAGTTTACAGATTGATCGAAAAGATAAGCTGGCTCAACAGCAACAATGGGAAGCTAATTATCGGGCGTTTGATGCGCCAGTGATGTTGCTGTTTTTTATGGATGCAGAGATGCAGACCGGCTCGTTTCTCGATTTAGGTATGTTTCTACAAAATTTGATGTTAGCGGCTCAAAACAAAGGTCTTGCTACCTGTCCACAAGCGGCATTGGCCGAATATGCCGAACAAATTAAAAGCATTTTGCATTATCCTGCTGACACTATTTTGGTCTGTGGTATGGCTTTGGGTTATGAAGATGTTGATGCTGCGGTTAATCAATATCGCACAGCACGTGAACCGGTCGCCGCATTTACCCGCTTTTTTACCTGATTTTGGAGTTTTTATATGGATTTAACGACATTTCTAAGCACCTTAAATGATAATCCTTCGGCGCTGGATTTCGAAGATACCATTGCGGTGATTGATGCGAATTATCAATTCACGCCCACCGCATTTCATAACGGTGAGTTGCATAATGAGGCTGGAGAAAATAATGGCTCGTGCAAAATTCTGTTTTTTGGCATTTTGCACGAATTAGGTGAATCACAGACTTTGGCCTGCTTCGGTCGGTATTACCGAAGCGATGTCCTGCTCAACCCAAAAGGTGAAGATCACCAGAATATTCGTAATTTTCTAAAGTTTGGCTGGGATCGTGTGAGTTTTAATGGTGAAGCTCTTACCCCCAATCATTAAGGCTGACAAATAAGAACCCCGAACGCAGAGTTTTGCATTCGGGGTTTAAATTGGTTTGCTTAGAGCAATACCCGCTCAATACCACCAGCTTTCACATTATCAATAAACTGTGTATGCCATTTGTCACCTAAAACATGTTTGGCCACTTCGACCACAATGTAATCAGTTTCAATGCCAGTATCTTCGCTGTAACGTGAAAGACCTTGCTGACAAGCCGGGCAAGAGGTCAACATTTTCACATTGCCTTTTACTGCTTTGTCTTGTCCGGTCAGCTCTTTAATGCCTTTGGTGATTTCTTCTTCCTTGCGGAATCGAACCTGTGTGGCAATATCCGGACGCGACACAGCAAATGAACCAGCCTCACCACAGCAGCGGTCATTCAATGTCACCTGCTGGCCCAGTAAGGAAGCCGCCACATTGGTAGATTTGTAGGTTTTCATCGGTGTGTGGCAAGGTTCGTGATACAAATATTGCACGCCATCCACACCTTCCATCTTGACGCCTTTTTCCATCAGATATTCGTGAATATCCAATAACCGGCAGCCAGGGAAAATCTTTTCAAATTCATATTTGAGCAGCTGATCCATACAAGTACCGCAAGACACGATAACGGTCTTGATATCCATATAGTTCAATGTATTGGCAACCCGATGGAATAATACCCGGTTGCTGGTGGAGATCGCCGTCGACTTTTCATCATCACCGATAGAAGCCTGCGGATAACCACAGCATAAATAACCCGGCGGCAATACGGTTTCCGTACCCACCTCATACAACATCGCCAAGGTCGCCAAACCCACCTGACTAAACAGTCGTTCGGAACCACACCCAGGGAAATAGAACACCGCATCGGAATCTTCGGTGACTTTGGTTGGATCTCGCAAAATCGGCACCATTTTGTCATCTTCCAACCCCAACATGCCCCGCGTGGTGCGCGTAGGCAAATTGCCTGGCATCGGTTTTTTGACAAAATGTACAACCTGTTCCCGGATCGGTGTTTTACCCGTAGTAGGCAACGGCCGTTTTTTCTTGCGATTAGCTAATATCCCTAGATATTTTGCTGCCGCATGTGCCAGTCGCTGAGCTTTGAAGCCCATTTGAATCATGGTTTTATGCATGATTTTTACGGTTAATGGATCCGTGGCATTCAGATACGCCATTGAAGACCAGGTGCCCAGATTCATATGACGTTTGCCTGTTTCTTCAACACAGCACGCAACTTCATCGACACATCACCAAAGTCGATATTCACCGGGCATGGGTTCAGGCAGCGATGACAAACTGTGCAATGATCTGCCACATCATTCATTTCTTCAAAATGACGTACTGATATGCCGCGGCGGGTTTGTTCCTCATAAAGAAACGCTTCCATAATCAAACCGGTACCCAGGATCTTGTCGCGCGGCGAGTAATACAAATTGGCACGCGGCACATGGGTAGTACATTCTGGTTTACATTTACCGCAACGTAGGCAGTCCTTGATATCGTTGTTGATCTCACCCAAGTCACTGGCTTCAAGAATCAATGCTTCCTGCTGCAATAATCTCAATGATGGCGTGTAGGCATTTTCTAATCCGGAGCCTGCCAGCAATTTACCGGCGTTGAAACGACCAAACGGATCGACTTTTTGTTTATAACCGGCAAAGGCATCAATTGTAGCTTTGTCCAGATATTGCATCTTGGTCAGACCAATACCATGCTCACCGGAGATAACACCGCCCAAATCACCTGCCAGTTTCATAACATCATCAACGATCAATTCTGCTTCATGCATCATTTGATAATCGTTGGAGTTCACCGGAATATTGGTGTGCACGTTACCATCGCCCGCATGCATATGCGTGGCCACAAACAGACGGCTTGAACGCAATTCTTTATGAATTTCATCCAGCTTATTGCGCAATGCTTCCAGCGATTGCCCTGAAACATTTCTTTAAGCGGTTTTTCAACCTCTTTACGATAGGAAACGCGAAGATCACGGCGCTGCAACACATTAAATAAGGTATCGCTTTCCGCCAGCAGATTAATTACTTCATCGGCTAACAGTTCGCGATGATTCAAAGCCACTGAATCCAGATTATCTAAAACCTCTTTCCAGCGAGTCTGAACCACACGTAAATGGCTACATGCTGCATCAATTTTGGATTGCAGAATGGCATCATTTTCCGCACTGTCATCGAGCTTTTTGACGGTTTGTTTTAACTCTTTCGGTTGACTGCTTAAGAACTGCAGCACCGCATCCACCATGCGTAATTTATTCTGGGTGGAATGAATGATATTGATGCGTTCGATACCATCGTTATATTCCGACAGACGCTCAAGCGGAATAACCACGTCTTCATTAATCTTGAAGGCGTTGGTATGTTTGGCAATAGCCGCCGTACGCGCACGGTCAGCCCAGAATCGGGCTCGAGCTTCGGGACTTACCGCGACAAAACCTTCCCCTTCACGAGCATTGGATAAACGCACGACTTCAGAACTGGCTTCGGCCACTGCGTCTTCATCATCACCGACGATATCGATGAGCAATACCATTTTGGGTAATTCTGAACGTGGCGCTTTAGTGCTGTAATCCACGGCTTTTACATAACGTTCGTCCAGATGCTCCATACCCGCCAACAACACTTTTTTGTTGTTATCGAGGAAGTCTTTGGTTTCCACAATTGCCGGCACGGCTTTACTCAGATCGTTACCAAAAAATTCCAGACACACGGTACGAATAAATTGCGGCATACGATGCAATACAAATACTGCAGAGGTAATCAGGCCATCACAGCCTTCTTTCTGAATACCGGGCAAACCGCCCAAAAATTTATTGGTAACGTCTTTACCCAAGCCGAGCTTACGTAATTGTTGGGCGGGAATAGCAATGTCTTCCGGCTCTTCCAATAAGGTTTTGCCATCAGCCTGAAAACGGCTGATACGGAAAGTCGCCATCTCAATATCATGGATTTTGCCCATGTTGTGATTAAGTCGCTCCACTTCCATCCAGGTAGCATCGGGGGTCACCATTCTCCAGGAGACCAGATTGTCCAGCGCGGTTCCCCACATGACGGCTTTTTTACCGCCGGCATTCATCGCCACATTACCACCGATAGTGGACGCATCCTGAGAGGTAGGATCAACCGCAAATACCAGACCATGCTTGCCAGCAAGATCAGATAAACGTCGGGTAACCACCCCTGCTTCAGCCCTGACGGTGGCTACTTCATCATCACGTCCATGAAGTTTGCGATAGACAACCGATCCCAAGCCTTCCAGCTTTTCGGTATTGATCACCACGCTGTCAGCGGTCAAAGGAATCGCACCACCGGTATATCCAGTACCGCCACCGCGTGGAATAACCGTTAATCCCAACTCGATACTGGCGGCGATAATGGCAGCCATTTCTGCTTCAGTATCCGGTTTAATAACTGCAAGCGGATACTCTACACGCCAGTCTGTGGCATCCGTTACGTGTGAGACTCGGGACAATCCATCAAAACAGATATTGTGTTTTTTGGTGACACGGCTAAGACGGCGCATCACCACTTTGCGGCGATCGGCAGTTGCCAGCAATTCACGCTCAAATTTTTCTACTGCCTTACGGGCTGCTTGTTCCAGCTGTAATGCCAGTTGATTATCGTTTTCTGTCGCACGCTGACGGATCTGATCCAAACGGTGATGCAAAGCATGGCGCAATGAATCCCAGCGCTTGCTGTTTTCAATCAAATCATCCTGAATATACGGATTACGGGTGATAACCCACATATCGCCCAGCACTTCAAACAGCATCTTTGCACTGCGGCCTGTTTTGCGTTGTTCACGTAACTGTTGCAGAATTTCCCACATCGGTTCTCCCAGATATCGAATAACGATTTCGCGATCTGAGAAAGAAGTATAGTTGTAGGGGATTTCTCTTATACGAGTTGACATAATGGGTCAGCTAATCCTGATTGAGAAGTGAATTTAATCGCAGATTTTAACACGAAGCCCGCTATTATAAGACCCATTTATAGTGAGCCTTTTGCCGGAAGTGGCAGTTAACGAGAAAAATATGGAAATTATACAAATTGTTGCACTTGCCCTGTTACAGGGCCTGACTGAATTCCTGCCCATTTCAAGCTCCGCTCATTTAATACTGCTACCGATTATTGCCGGTTGGGAGGATCAGGGACTGGCTTTTGACGTTGCTGTGCATGTTGGTACATTGGCTGCGGTCATTTTTTATTTTCGCGCCACTATCAGACAACTTATCGCAGACTGGTTTCGCTCACTGCAACAAAGACAAACCGTAGGTGAAAGTAAATTAGCCTGGGCAGTAATTCTTGGCACCATTCCGGTTGGCCTTGCCGGATTGTTTTTAGGCGACTTCATAGAATTATTCCTACGCAGTCCGCTGGTCATAGCCGCCACTACTATTATATTCGGCCTGTTATTAGGCTTTGCAGACTGGCAAGGCAAACGAGATCGCACTGAACAACAAATGAGCTGGAAAGATATTCTCATTATCGGTGTGGTTCAGGCATTAGCATTAATTCCCGGTACTTCACGCTCAGGTGTTACTATGACCGCAGCGTTGATGTTGGGTTTGACACGGGAAGCCGCTGCCAGATTCTCCTTTTTATTATCAATACCAGTAATTTTTCTTGCCGGTAGTTTGGAAACAATCAAACTAATTGAAGCGGATCAAGCTACGGATTGGTTTGCTTTAACTGCAGGTGCTATTTTTTCTGCGATTAGTGCATATCTTTGTATCTTTTTGTTTCTGAAATTACTTGAACGGATAGGTATGTGGCCTTTTGTCATTTACCGCTTAGCACTTGGTGGCATCCTGCTGTTTATATTTAGTTAATTGCAGTTGACATACTTTGCTCGAATCCGTAACATTCTCCCTCTTTATTTGACCGCATGCGTATATTTTCAGGAGCACCCCGCGGAATGAAAACCTTAAGTGCAAAACCAGCAGAAGTTCGTCGCGACTGGTTCGTAATTGATGCCGATGGCAAAACTCTGGGCCGTATGGCAACAGAAATCGCTCGCCGTCTGCGCGGCAAACACAAAGCTATCTATACACCTCACGTTGATACTGGCGATTACATTGTTGTTGTGAACGCTGAAAAACTGCGTGTATCTGGCAACAAAATGAAAGATAAAATTTACTATCACCACACTGGTCACATCGGTGGTATCAAATCTATCTCGCTGGAAAAACAACTGGACAAAGCGCCTGAGCGTGTTATCCAGACAGCAGTGAAAGGCATGTTGCCTAAAAATCCTTTGGGCCGTGCTATGTTCAGCAAACTGAAAGTTTATGCTGGTACTGAACATCCACACGCAGCTCAACAACCTAAAATGCTCGAAATTTAATCGGATAACGTCATGGCAGATTCTTACTACGCTACAGGCCGCCGCAAAAGCTCAACCGCTCGTGTATTCATGAAGCCAGGCAGCGGCAACATTACCATCAACACTCGCAGCCTTGAAGATTACTTCGGTCGTGAAACATCTCGCATGGTTGTTCGTCAGCCACTTGAACTAGTTGAAATGCTAGATAAAGTCGACCTGAAAATCACCGTTCGTGGTGGTGGTAATAACGGTCAAGCTGGTGCGATTCGTCATGGTATCAGCCGCGCATTAGTTGAATACAACAGCGAACTGAAAACTGACTTACGTAGCGCAGGGTTCATTACTCGTGATGCTCGTGCCGTTGAACGTAAGAAAATCGGTCTGCATAAAGCACGTAAGAAACCACAATTCTCAAAACGTTAATACGACGTTTTCAGAACAAAAAACACCTTCGGGTGGTTTTTTTTGTTTAAAACTTCACAAACAGCTTGAATCATGCTATCTAATAGACTGATTTTGTTAGACTATAAAAAGGATAAGAGAGATGAGAATACAGGGCATTATTGGACTGATTGGATTACTGACCTGCTTCAGCGTTCAAGCGCAATCCCCAGAAATCGCTATCTCAGCAGGTAGTTTTGAAGTTTTTGAAGACAGCTCACTAGAGTTGGGCATTGAATATCGTTTTGCATCACAAGAATCCTTTTTCAACATCATTCCTGCTGTAGGTGTCAGCGCGAATACCGATGGTGGCTATTGGGCTCATGCTGGCGGCCGATACGATATCAATCTCGGTGAGAGATGGATTTTAACTCCTCAGCTCGCCGTAGTAGGTTATGAGGATGGAGATGGTCAGGATCTGGGCAGCGGCTTTTTATTTCGTTCAGGCATTGAAATCGGTTATCGGGTGGCACCTGGCTCCCGGATGGCATTAACGCTCTATCATATGTCTAATGCCAATCTCGCCAAAAACAATCCTGGTTCAGAATCATTGATCCTGAGCTACACTTTTTCACCGTTTAATCGCTGAGTTTTTTATAAAATAAACCTTTTCCCTCAGGCTGCGTTTTAAATCGCCGATGCATCCACAAGTATTGCGCCGGCGATTTTTTTATTTCCGCTTCGACCCAATCATTGACTCTCTGCGCATCTGCCAAGTCATCGCCAATTGGGTAATTCTCCCATGCAGGCCCGATATCAATTGAATAGTTGCCATTAGCCAAGCGCCTCGGCACATAAGGCACAATGGCTGCCCCACTCATTTTGGCAAGTCGTGCCGTCGCCGGGATAGTCGCCGCATTAATACCAAAAAATTTCGCAAACACACTGGTTCTACGGCCAAAATCTTGATCCGGGGCATACCATACAACCTTATTTTTCTTTAAAGCTCGCAACATGCCACGCATATCCGCCTGCAACACTGTGCCTTCACTATGTCGTTCGCGTTGAACTAGCATTACCGCATTAAAGAGCGGACTTTTCAGTTCTCGAAACATGACATAGCACGGCTGCTTCAACATGATAAGCCGTCCGCCTAACTCCATACTGGTAAAGTGTCCTGTTAATAACAGCACACCCTTGCCCTTTGCCAATGCATTTTGAATATGTTCAAGACCATGGTATTCAACGCGTTTTTGCAGACTTTTATCACTGGCCCACCAACTCACGGCGGTTTCAATCGGCATCATGCCCATCGTCAACATATTTTCTCTAAGTAAACTTTCGCGTTCGCTTGATGGCATATCAGGAAAACATAATTCAAGATTCCGTTTGGCGACTCGCTCGCGATCTTTCATAAATAATCGCATCAAGCGCCCTAAGTTGCGACCAGCAAAAAGTTGCCATGATTTTGGCAAATAAATCGAAAGTCGCATAAGCAGCAAGCCAAGCCAATTAGGCCAGAATCGAGGGTGAAGGAATTTTTTACTGAGAATTTTCATCGCGGCATTAACAATACAAAACAGCGTCTATGCTATCATCCCAACTCAATTTAAGCTTAAAAAACTCCCTGCAGTGAGACCAATTTGAAAGTTTTTTACTCAATTTTATTCTATCTTGCTACGCCACTTATTCTAATGCGATTAATCTGGCGAGGATTTAAAGCACCGGATTACTTTAAACGCTGGAATGAGCGTTTCGGATTTATTAAATCGCGTACATCTACACAAAAACTCATCTGGGTTCACGCCGTATCGGTAGGCGAAGCTGAAGCCTGCAGACCTTTGATTCAAGGTTTACAACAACGTTATCCTGCACACAAAATTCTTATCACCACCATGACACCGACCGGAAGTGCACGGGTGAAAATGCTGTTTGCTGATAAGGTAATGCATGTCTACCTGCCATATGACCTCCCTTTTGCTGTGAAACGATTCTTGAAAGCAATGCGCCCTCAGTTTGGCGTCATTATGGAAACAGAGCTTTGGCCAAACTTGATCATGGAATGTGCAAAACAGTCCATACCTTTGGTCATCGCAAATGCACGATTATCTGCACGCAGTGCACGTGGTTATCAGAAAGTAAGCAAGCTGGCAGGACAAATGCTACAAAGCTTGCCATTGATTGCTACGCAAACTCATAGCGATCGTGAACGATTTATACAATTGGGTGCCGCGAAAGAAAAAGTACATGTTGTTGGCAATCTGAAGTATGAAATCACCCTACCCGCCAGTGCTATTGAACGAGCCGAAGCTATTCGTGCTTTATGGGGTAATCGGCCGGTATTTATTGCTGCCAGCACCCATGAAGGTGAAGAAGAACAGATTATAGATGCGGCTCGCAAAATTCGCGGGCAGTTTCGTGATTTATTATTGATTATCGTACCCCGCCATCCTGAACGTTTTGACCGAGTTGCAGCTTTATGTCGACGCTCAGGATTAAACACACTGCGTAGAAGTGAAGGTAAGCCTTGTAACAGCCAAGTTCAGGCCTTAGTTGTCGATTCCATGGGTGAGCTGTCCACCTTTTATGGAACCGCTGATGTAGCCTTTGTCGGGGGCAGCTTGGTTGCTCATGGTGGTCATAACCTATTAGAACCGGCAGCGCTTTCCAGACCCGTCATTATCGGGCCGCATTATTTTAACTTTCTTGAAGTCACCAAACAGTTTGTGGAGCATCATGCCGCTATTGAAGTAAAAAATGCTGAGCAATTAGCCGATACTGTGATTGATTTATTAACAGCGCCGCAACGTCGAGCCGAAATGGGTGATGCAGGTCGGCAATTAATTGAACAAAGTAAGGGGGCAAGTCAGCGCCTGCTTAACCTTATTGATATTTATATCAGTCATGCTAAGCGATGAAGACTGGATGCGTCAGGCCTTACTACTGGCGCAACAAGCTGAGCAGTTAGGAGAAGTCCCCGTTGGCGCAATCATTGTTTTAGATGATCAGATTATTGGATCTGGGTGGAATCAACCCATCAGCCAACATGATCCGACTGCACATGCCGAAATTATTGCTTTGCGTGCAGCCTGTTTGCAGCAACAGAACTATCGACTACCTAACGCCACAATGTATATCACATTAGAACCCTGCATCATGTGTGCTGGAGCCATTGTGCATGCGCGAATTGAGCGAGTGGTATTTGCTGCAGCTGAGCCTAAAACCGGCGCTGCCGGTAGTTGTTTTGATGTTTTCAATACTCCACAACTGAATCACCGCGTTAAATGTGAGGGCGGACTGTTAGCTGACGAAAGTAGTGCAATACTTAAAACTTTTTTCCGATCTAAGCGATAAACATCACATTTACTAATGTTTACCGCCGAATTTGGGGAAATTAAGGTGTGCAAACCAATACTTATGTAGCATAATTTTGTGCCCTACTGACAGTAGTGATGTTTTGAAAAAGCTATTTTTTCTCATTCTCATGCTCTGCATATTAAACGCTTGCAGCACTTCCAGTAATCAACTTGAACAGATTCTGGAACGCGGCGAACTGCGAGTCGTCAGCCGTTATGGTTTAACCAGTTATTACACTAACTCTGGTCAGCTTGCAGGATTTGAGTTCGATCTGGCACAAGCTTTTGCAGATTATCTGGGGGTTGAACTCAAAGTAACGGTTCCCAATACACTCAGTAAAACTTTGGATATGATTGAGAATGGTCAGGCAGATATCGCTGCGGCTGGATTAACCATTACCCGAGCAAGGCAAAACCGGTTACGTTTTGGGCCGATTTATCATGAAGTGACTCAACAATTAATTTATCGTCACGGCAGCCCTAAACCCCGTGATATTACTGAAATCAGCAGCGGTCAGTTAGAGATTCTTGCCAATAGCAGCCATGCTGAACAGCTCGCCTTATTGCAACAAGAAATTCCACTACTCTCATGGACAGAAAATCAATCTATCGATTCAAGTGGCCTATTACAGCTGGTTCAACTTGAATTAATTGATTACACCATTGTTGATTCTAATGAGATGTCGGCCAGCCATGGTCTATATCCCGAATTACGTGTCGCTTTTGATGTTTCGGATCCTCAACCTCTTGCCTGGGGAATGCGCCGCAGTGAGGATATGAGTTTACAACTCGCGGTAACAGCTTTTTTTGAAGAAATTGAAAACACAGGCTATCTAGATCAATTGATTGAAACCTATTTCGGTCATATCCGTCGTTTTGACTATGTCGATTCCCGCGCCATTCATCGCCGAATCCAAACGCACCTGCCTCAATACGAATCGATGTTTAAAGCGGCCGCATTAGCCTATGGTTATGATTGGCGATTACTGGCGGCTATGGCCTATCAAGAATCACACTGGAATCCGGAAGCTGTTTCCAGTACCGGTGTTCGGGGCTTAATGATGCTCACTCAGGCAACCGCCAATGAAATGGGGGTTACTGATCGGGAAGATCCTGAGCAAAGTATCTTTGCTGGTACGGCCTATTTGACCATTATAAAGAACCGTTTGCCTGAGCGTATTGCCGAACCGGATCGAACCTGGCTGGCTTTGGCAGCCTATAATATTGGTCTGGGTCATCTGGAAGATGCCAGGATCCTTACCGAAAAAAATGGCGGTAATCCAGATCGCTGGGCCGATGTTCGTGAAAATTTGCCGTTACTGGCAAAACAACAGTGGTTTAGTCAGACTCGTTATGGTTATGCCCGTGGTGGAGAACCTGTACGTTTTGTCGGTAATATCAGGCGTTACTACGATATTATGCTGCACCATGATGAGGTCAACCGAAACTCGACCACACCGCCGGCAGAACCCAACCAGACACTGCCAGCAGCCTTATAAAAGGCAAAAAAAAAGCCGGTTAATTAACTAACCGCTTTTTTAATTCTAAAGCGCTTTATTTTTCTGCTTCAATTTTCTCAATCAAATGCTCAACGACATTTAACATTTCAGTCATGCTGCCGGCTTTAGGGGCATCAGTATGATATCGCCCATCAACGATGATTGAAGGTACGCCGCTGACACCTGCCGTTTGGCTGATCACCAGAGCTTTTTTCACATTGGTTTTAACGGTAAATGAATTCATAGTTTCCAGGAATTTGTCACGATCAATACCTTGCTCAGCAACAAAATCCAATAAACGCTCTTCTGTATCCAAACGACGTTTATCAATATGAATGGCATTAAATAAGGCTTTATGCAGTTTCTCAAAATCCCCTGTCACTTGTGACGCATAAAAAACTCTTGCCAGTTGCAACCAGCTATCACGAAAAATAGCCGGTACCTGAGTAAATTTAACATTCTCAGGCAAGGTTTCTTTCCACTGCATAATTTGTGAATCTAAGGTAAAGCAATGCGGACAGGAATAAGAAAATAATTCCATGACTTCAATCTTTTCACCGGAAGTGTTTTTTGCCATACGCTGAGAGGTAGGCTCATAATGCTCACCTTCTTTGTATTTTGCTGAGTCTGCTGACACAGAAAATGGCACCAGCAAAGCTGCTGTGGTCAGTAACAGAGCGCGGAATGATCTTGTCATTTAAATATCCTTAAATTTTAAAATTACAAACTGCCGTAAGAATGAAGACCGGACAGAAACATATTGACACCTAAAAAGGCAAATAAGGTCACAAACAACCCGACAATTGCCCACCAGGCCATCGGTACACCATTCCAGCCTTTTGTCATACGCATATGTAACCAGGCAGCGTAGTTTAACCAGACAATCAACGCCCAGGTTTCTTTTGGATCCCATGACCAGTAGCCACCCCAAGCTTCTGCTGCCCACAAGGCGCCAAGTATGGTTGCCACGGTAAAAAAGGCAAAGCCCAAGGCAATGCTTTTATACATTAAGTCATCCATCATGGTCAGTGGTGGCATAGCTTTAACCAAGCCACTGTCAGGATTCTTGTTAGCTCGCCAACTGACCAGCAAATAAGCGATACCGATCATGGCAGCCATAGCAAATGCACCGTAACCGATAAAGTTTGCCGGTACATGAATTTTCATCCAATAACTCTGCAGTGCAGGAACCAATGGCTGAATTTCATGCGCATTGCGTTCAAACGCATACCAGAGTTGGAAAATAACGGCAGCGGAAATGACCAATAAAACAAAACCACCCAAACTACGGACTTGATAGCGACGTTCGTAAAATAAATAAATCAGTGCAGTTACAACGGCAAACAGGATAAAGACTTCATACAGGTTGCTGACCGGAATATAACCAATATCAGCCCCCATCATATGGGTCTCACGCCAACGTACCATCAGACCGGTCATACCAAATGTTGTTGCTATCCAGGTAAAGGCACTACCAACTTTTTCGGTATAACTGGAACGGAAAATCAATCCGCCAAAATAGGTGAAGGTTGCGGCAATGAAAAACACACTCATCCACATAATTGCAGATTGACTGGCCAGCATGTATTTGAGAATGCCATTGGTTTCAGCGGCACCCAGATCGCTTCCATACAGTTGCAAAGCAATTAAACTTAATATCGCAACAGCAATTGAGTGTCCTCTAAAACCGGGCCATTTATTACCCACCATTGCCATACTGATAGCGGTAAAAATTAGAATGGAAACTTCATAAACATCCAGCACTTCTTGGTAAACCGTCAAAATACCTATCGTTGCCAGTAATAAAAGGCCGTACCACCACCAAGTATGGGCAGCAGGTTTTGTCATTATTTCAGTATTTGTTGTCATAGGTTTCTCATACTCTTTATCGCGCTTTCATTTATGAACCTGGCTAAAGGTTGGAGTTCCCCGTTTTAGCCGCCAGCTGTGTTCTTTGCTCGTTGAAAAATGTATCAAATTCTCGTGCGTTTCGATTGGTTGAACCCGCCAGAATAATGTTGGTTTGACCGTTCTCCTGTTCAAGCCATGCCCAAAATCGTCTTTGAGGCAGGTAGAACAAGAGAAAAATACCAATTACTAACAAGGCGCAGCCGAAATACACCACATTTTTGCCAGGCGCTTTAGCAATTTGCAGGCCTGTTGATTGGATATGTTCAAAATCGGTCAAATGTAAAAATACCGGCGAGCCATAACGCGACAAGGTGCCAATGCTATCGACCGTATCCTGTAAAAACAGTAATTGTTCATTGCTGACTGTTTCAGCATCAATTCCGTCCATGCTGAAATAAATCCGCGCCAGCATTTCTCGTAACATTCCTAGATAAGCAGGCGCCAAATTGTCACGTTCTGCATCCGGAAGATTGTTGTCAATAAAGTCCCTGACCTCATCAAAACCACCACGCACAAACATTTTAATAAGGGTTTCCAGAGTTTGTTGCAAACTCTCTTCCAGCGATTCGTCTCGCTCCGGCAACATAGCCAGCGCCTCAATCATCATCGAATTAGCAATACTCGATACTAATTGCTGATCTCGAAGCAGAGCTGAATATTGCAGGAAACGATTCAGGCTGCCATCTTCATCAACAGGTAAATAGAGATAAGCAAAAGACTCGGACGGAGTATTCCGCACACCACTTAAAAAGTACTCGCGACCATCACGTTCTACAGGAAACATATAGTTTTCATATTCCCTGGCTTCGCCCGTCTGAGTACGCAACTTGAACGTAAAGTTCGGGCCAAAGTCACGAACATTTCGCGAATCGTCTTCAGTGGGATCCGGGTTGATATTGAATGGGCGGAAATCAATCATTTCCAGCTGCATGCTTTCCTCACCCCACAGCATTTGCCGATTTTCAAATACTTTGGTCTGGATAGACACGGGCTCGGTACCAGCTCGGCTATCTAATGGCCAGGCATCAAGACTTAATATTGAACCGCCATCACTGAAACTGGCTTGATAAATAGCATGCCCACGATAAATCAAAGGATGATTTACTGCGATAGTTGCTTCCATAGGCGCATCCAACTCATCATCGTGAATCACTAAATCAGACTCAAATGATTTCGGTTGACCGTTTGGATAATGTTCAATTCGGAAATCTTTAACTTCAATACGAAACGGCAAAGCTTGTAACAAATAACCGTCACGCACTGGTAAAAAAACTACTTCTGACGCCTTACCTTCCGGAATACTAACTGAACCTCTAAATCCTTGATTACCTTCTCCCAGCCGACTTTCAGCCGGAATCTCTCGAATGGATAGATCGCGGGTTTCAATTTTGATATCGCCGCGCCATTCTGCAAGCTTAAGCGGCATATTGCTGTCAAATAAACCACCGACACATATGACTACAATCGCAATGTGGGTGAATAAGTAGCCGAGACGATTCATCCCGCCACGCATGGCGGAAATTAGGATCGCATCTTCTTGTTTGACAGTTTGCCGACTGCGAAAGCCGAGATTTTTGAATTCCTGTTGCAGATTATTGGCAACGGTTTGCAGGTTATTATTTGATTGCCATTGAGCATTGTGATGCATGGCTTTTAGTGATTTTTTCTGCACATTAGTGCGCAGTTGCCACATCTCTTTGGTCATAGCGGGAAAATGACGGAGAACACAGACAGATGTTGAAATAACCAATAACGCCAGGATGGCGACAAACCACAAAGCACTATAAACATCATAGAGCCCGAGCTTATCGAAGACATCAAACCAGTAAGGTCCAAATTTGATGACATAATCAGCATAAGGTTGATTTTGCTGCAGAACGGTACCGATAACAGAGGCGATGGCCAATGTCAGCAAGAGCGTAATAGCCAATTCCATTGAGCCGATAAATAATAATAAACGGCGAGTAAAACTCAGGCTGGATGGACCTTTTTTTGTGGCGTCAGACATGAAATTGCTCAAAAATGGGCTGATTTTTGACTCCGGTGCAATTTTAGATAATTGCACCGGAGCAACATCAGCAATTAATGCAGACCGGATACATAAGCGGCAACCGCTTTGATCTCTTCCTCTGTCATTTTAGAAGCAATATCACGCATCATACCGTTAGGATCGTTATGACGTTCCCCATTAGCAAAAGCATGTAATTGCGCTTCTGTATAGGCACGATATTGAGCAGATAGTTTCGGCCATTTCGCCGAAGGCATGCCGCTTCCGTTTGGTCCATGACATGCCATGCAGGCTGGTACACCAGACTCACTGTTTCCACCGCGATAAATCTGTTTGCCAAGTTCTAACAAATCCTCACTTACCGCGCCTGGGGTGGCTTCTTTGCTGGCATAAAATGCCGCTAAATCAGCCATATCTTCTTCAGACAAACCGGCAACCATTGGCGCCATAATGGCATTTTCACGTTTACCGCTTTTGAATTCGACCAGTTGTTTGTAGAGATAACTGGCATGTTGTCCAGCCAGTTTAGGATACATATCTGATGGGCTGTTACCATCGGCGCCATGGCAGGCAGCACATACGGCTGATTTTGCCTTCCCGGCTGAGACATCACCTGCCGCTAAACCAAGTGGCGAACTCGTTACTCCCAAACCCAGCACCACCGCTGAAATAATTTTTTTCATTGTAATTCCTAGACACTAACTTTCGGATACAAAACTTCCGGTATGCTACTCTTATTGGCACTTTTTTGCACCTGGAAAGACTGACATGTCAGAGTTATACCGTAGCGCGCATTATACTGTCAGCGCGACACAATTGTCTCAATTGCCCTCCGACGCCGGATACGAAGTCGCTTTTGCGGGCAGGTCTAATGCCGGGAAATCCAGTGCTATCAACACTATCACCGGTATCAAAGCCTTAGCGCGCATTAGTAAGACACCCGGAAGAACACAAATGATCAATTTTTTTCATCTGGATGAAGAGCGCGCGCTAGTCGATCTTCCCGGTTACGGTTATGCCAAAGTCCCGGAAAAAATGAAGCTGAAATGGCAGGCAACCTTAAGCAAATATCTGGAAACGCGCCAATCTTTACGCGGATTAATGTTGATGATGGATATTCGTCATCCGTTAAAAAACTTTGACCTGCAAATGCTAGGCTGGGCAAAACAAGCTGAACTACCGATCCATATTCTGCTGACCAAATCAGATAAACTGGGCCGTGGAGCAGGTGGCAATACATTACAACAAGTTCGCAAAGAATTATCAGAGGCAGGTTTAGTGGCTTCGGTTCAATTATTTTCGTCTTTAAATCATCAAGGTCGTGATGAAGCTATACAGGTTCTGGATGAATGGTTTGAACTTTCAACGCCAGAACAACAATAGAAATATCTGCTAACACCATTAAATTACAAAATTTATGCTTCAGGTGATGGCAGATGTCGCCACTCTCTGCTACCGTTAACTGCAATGGGTGAGGTCTTACCAAACCATCTTCAGTTCTATGCTGAAAGCCGTTTCATGGCAACGCAGCCAAAGCCCCTCACCTAAACCTGTTTTTTTCCATAACGATGCCCATTCAAGGATTGCCGCTATGACGCCAAGATATACTGCGATTACTACCCCTTTGCCTGAACTTTATCAGACGTCAAAACTGGGTATGAACACGCTCGCTTTAACAGAAGATTTTAAACGCTATTTTGGAATTTATCTGGGACAGGACAAGGGCTGTGCTTCAGGCCATTACTTGTACTCAGCTATGGCGCACACACTGCGGGATAGATTGTTTGAAAGAATGAAAAACACCAAACATACCTATGCAGAATCAAAATGCAAACAAGCCTACTATCTCTCAATGGAATTTTTAATGGGTCGTGCCACTGGCAATGCCGCATTAAATTTGGGTATTGAAGAGCCATTGAAAAAAGCCTTGGTCAATCTTGGGCTTGAATATGAAGAACTTGCAGAGTTTGAACATGATGCAGGTTTAGGTAACGGCGGTCTAGGCAGGCTGGCCGCATGCTTTATTGATAGTTGTGCCACCTTACAACTACCGGTTACTGGTTATGGACTGCGTTATGAATATGGCATGTTTCAGCAAAAAATAGAAAATGGTCGCCAACAGGAAATGCCCGATCACTGGTTACGTGATGGTAATCCTTGGGAGCTTGAACGTCCTGAGTTCACTCAGCGAGTCAAATTTGGCGGACATACCGAATTACGTCGCAACACCAGCGGACAAATGGAAATCCAGTGGGTTGATACCAATGATGTTCTGGCAGTGCCATACGACTTACCAATTCCCGGTTATCAGAATGGAACCGTGAATCGCTTACGTTTATGGAAAGCCGCTGCGACCGATGAATTTAATCTGGAAGATTTTAATGCTGGCTCTTATACCGAAGCCGTAGCGGCTAAAAATGAAGCAGAAAATATCAGTATGGTGCTCTATCCAAACGATGCCAGTGAAAATGGCAAAGAATTACGTTTGCGTCAACAGTACTTTCTTGCGTCAGCCAGCTTGCAGGATATTCTGGATTACTGGGTTAACACCCATGGTGAAGATTTTGAAAACTTTGCTGATAAGAATGTATTTCAACTAAACGACACGCATCCGACCGTTGCTGTTGCTGAATTAATGCGTCTGCTGATGGATGAGCATCAATTGGGTTGGGACAAGGCTTGGAAAATTACTTCTACAACTATGGCCTATACCAACCATACTTTATTGCCTGAAGCACTGGAACGTTGGCCGGCAAATCTGTTTGGTCGTTTATTACCGCGTATATTGGAAATCATCTACGAGATAAACGCTCGTTTCTTGCGAGAAGTTGCCAATCACTGGCCTGGCGATAAAGAGCGTCTGGCACGTATGTCGATTATTGAAGAAGGTGCTCAGCAGCAAGTTCGTATGGCACATTTGGCTATTGTTGGCAGCTTTTCAGTTAATGGCGTTGCGGCCTTACATTCAGAATTACTGAAAAAAGGTTTGTTTGAAGATTTTTATCAATTGTGGCCGGAAAAATTCAATAACAAAACTAATGGTGTTACACAACGTCGCTGGATGGCCTGGTGTAATCCTGTGCTTAGCAAATTAATTACTGAAACTATCGGCGACAAATGGATCACCCGCCTCAGTGAATTGCAAAATTTAGCGCCATTGGCTCACGATAAAGATTTTCAAAAATCATGGCATGAAGCCAAATTTGAAAATAAAAAACGTTTGGCGGCTTTAGTAGAAAAAGACTGTGGAGTAACTTTCAATCCTGAAGCTATGTTTGATATTCAAGTAAAACGGATTCATGAATACAAACGTCAGCTACTAAATGTTTTACATGTTATTCATCTCTATGATCAAATCAAACGTGGTCATACCGAAGGATTACCTAAACGCTGTGTCTTATTTGGTGGTAAGGCAGCTCCGGGTTACTTGATGGCAAAACAAATTATCAAGCTCATTAATAATGTAGCCGAAGTTGTGAATAACGATCCTGATGCGAACGATTGGCTTAAGGTCGTCTTTTTCCCTAACTATCAAGTCTCGGTCATGGAAGTTATCTGCCCTGCAGCAGATTTATCCGAACAAATTTCCACAGCAGGTAAAGAGGCATCCGGTACCGGCAATATGAAATTTATGATGAACGGTGCCATTACCATTGGTACGCTGGATGGAGCTAACATCGAGATCCGTGAAGAAGTGGGCGATGACAACTTCTTCCTGTTTGGTTTATCAGAAGAAGAAGTTGCCGAAAAACGTGGAAGCTATAACCCTCAAGCTATCATAGAAAATGATGCTGATTTGAAACGGGTGGTGGATCTATTGAAAGGTGGCCATTTCAATCAGTTCGAGCCAGGTTGTTTTGACAATATTATTCATGCCTTCACCAGCCCACATGATCCTTGGATGACAGTTGCTGATTTCCGCAGCTATATTGATGCACAACATCTTGCGGGACAGGCTTATTTAGATAAAGAACGCTGGACTTCAATGAGCATTATTAATGCGGCACAAAGCGGTAAGTTTTCAACTGACCGTACCATGGATGAATACAACCAGGATATCTGGAAACTTGAAAAAATAGCACCACACCCAGATAGTTAATCGCAGATATACTAATCCCCCGGCCTATAAACGAAATGACGTTATAGACCGGGGTGTTTTTTTACGGTGGTTTCAGACTGGTAAAGTCCGTATAATTCGCGCTGTCAGCACAAACACAATGCGCCTGTAGCTCAGTTGGATAGAGTATCGGTTTCCGAAACCGAGGGTCACAGGTTCAATTCCTGTCAGGCGCACCATTTTCAGTGTTTAAAAATTCCACCAAACCTATGAACCAACCACTCAAGGTTAGTTGTAATTCACATAGTCACTTCGATAAAATTTTCGCGAAGCTGAACTTCCGCTTTGGTTATGACTTAACTTGATTCTGATCTTGTTTGAAGTGGTGGTTCAACCTGCCCATACAGTTCAAGTTTGTTATAAAGTGTTTTAACCGTTATACCTAGCTGTTTTGCTGCTTGGGTTTTATTTTGCTGGCATGCATTCAATGTTGAGATAATCAAGCTCTTTTCGGCTTCTTTGATAGATGTGCCTGGTCCAACACTGCTTTCACTTGTAACCTGAATATTAGAAAAATCAGGTAGTTCGGCCACTGTAATCATATCTTCCGCCAGAATATGCGCTCGCTCTACACAATGTTTAAGCTCCCTGACATTGCCCGGCCAACTGTATTGTGCAAAAACATCCAGCACTTCGTCTGCAAAAACTTTTCCGGTATTTGTTGCTTTATTACGATATGCAAGGAAATGTCTTGCCAACTCGATAGCATCATTATCACGATGGCGTAATGGCGGAATTTTGATGGGGAAATGTGCCAGACGAAAATATAGATCTTCACGAAGGAAACCAGATTCAATGGCTTCTTCGGGTTCTCGATTGGTTGCTGCAATAACCCTTACTTGAGACTGACGTACGACATCACTACCCACGCGTCTGAATTCACCGCTTTCCAAAACGCGAAGTAATTTACTTTGCAATGCCAAAGGCATCTCGGTAATTTCATCTAATAACAAGGTCCCCTTTCCGCCTTGTTCAAAGAAACCGATATGTTGATTAACGGCACCTGTAAAAGCACCTTTTTCATGGCCAAACAATTCGCTTTCAACCAAATCTGCAGCCAACGCAGCGCAATTCACAGAAACCATGGGTTCACTGGCCCGCTCACTTTGTTCATGAATTGTTCTGGCTGCAACTTCTTTCCCACAGCCACTCTCACCAATCAAAAACACATTCGCATCTGTCTGGCTGACACGACGTATTAATCGATATAGCTTATGCATAACCGCAGAAGAGCCTAAAAGCGAGCCATATTGGTCAAGGGTAGAGGTAAATGTGGCAGTTTTACGTTGTTTTTTAAGATGTTTAAATTCTTCAGCAAACTCTCTGACAATTTCGACGAGGGGTGTAAAGTCTTTCATCTGTCGAAAATGATAAGCCACTCCCTGAGTCATCATCATGTCCAAGCATTTATTCGGCAGGCCATCACTTAATAAAATCCAATCTGCCGTGTTTTGTAATGGATGTGTTGAGAATAACTTACAGTCAGCTTCAGTG